>LNEX01000099.1 GCA_001464165.1 bacterium Ga0077546 | reverse complement strand
CGTATGGTCAGTTTGCTCGCTACCCAGGGTCAATTGCCTTTGGCCATGAACTGGCTCAAGGAAGGCTTGAAAGAATGCCCGCACGACCCCCGTCTCAATGACTTATCTACGGTATTTTCTACTTTTGTCGGTGGCTACAAGCCTGCTCTTGAGCGCGACCCCGAGCCAACAACCAAACCTGTGGGTCCTGAGGCTTTGCCCATCGAAACAAATGTAGAATCTAGTCCTGAGTCTATTCCGGAGACTAAATCTGAGACAAGTTCAGCAGTTGGTCAAGATTTACCCTCAGAAAAATAAGTCATAGAAAAAGGGAGGTTTGACCCTCCCCTTTAGCTCCTTCAAACCACTTCGCAGTAGCCGTAGACTATTTCTTGTCGACGGTGTCTTTGAATTCTTTGCCAGGTTGGAAAGCAGGCACCTTTTTAGCAGGCACTTTGATTTTCTCGCCAGGTTTTTGTGGATTGTTTGTTTCGCGAGCTTGTCTGTCACGGCGCAAGAATGTTCCGAAACCTACCAAGGTGACACGATCACCTTTGGCTACTACTTCGGTCACGACATCGGTGAAAGCGGCAAGCATTTCTTCGACGGACTTCTTGGTTGTGTTTGTACGAGCAGCGATTTCGGCAGCCAGTTCTGCTTTGTTCACAGAGATTCCTCCTAGTATCCGGTCCTAAATTCAAAAGTACAACATAAAGTGTATTCTGGGCGGTCTAATAACCACGTGAGGGACAAAGATACAGCACCTGTAAGGCTGACACAAGAGACTTGGCATAAATTGTCGCTCTTGATAAGCATTTGCCGTCATAATTGCCGTCATACTTGTAGAGAGGCCGCTTGCCAGGCGGTTTTTAGAAAGATGTCATTAAGGTTCAAAATAAGGGAGAAAATGTGAATTTAACAGTGGGTTTGGTGCGTAAAGAGAAGTCATTGAGGGAACAAAGATAGTGTCAAATCCATTGAGTGGGGCTCCTTTGGGACCAAGTGGCGTCGACGGCAAGACAATAGACGCTAGGACGGCAGCATTTATTGCCGCCAACGCCTGTGAGAGCAAATTAGCTCAATCTACAGTGGTCCTTGACGTGGCTTCGGTAACTGTTTTAGCTGAATATTTTGTTTTTGCCGGTGGTGAATCGGCGGCCCAAGTCAAAGCTATTGCAAATGCCGTAGACCAGGCCCTTGGAGCCCATGATTTCAAGCGCAAGTCGATTGAAGGCATGAGTGAAGCCCGTTGGGTCTTACTAGATTACGGTTCGGTGATTGTTCACGTTCTGCAAGAAAAAGAGAGAAGCTTTTATAAAATCGAGCAGTTCTGGAACCATGCATTGATTGTTGATCGTCAAGAATGGGTAGAAGAATAAGCGTAGGGTAATTTTTGCTCTGATAAGTTATCGAGGCGTTTTTGAGGGACATTTGCTATGAGCTTTAGGACCAGGCTACAGGGGTTCGTCGATAGCCGGCAGAAAATTCAAATCTGGTACGGTATGGGCTGCCATAACACCGTCACCGGACGAGTGCTTTCTGTTGACCATGACCACATTGACGTCGAGTCGTATTCTCATGAGAGCGACGGTTAAATCCATATTCGCCGCATACTCGTTCCTTTGCACTTAATTTTGCACATCGACATAACCTCTGCTGAGGTCAGTGAAGATGATGAAGGAGCGCTAGTAACCGAAAAGGAGTCTAAGGGGAGCGGTTCGTCAGTTTCCGTAATTGACTTGCCTGATGCTCCCCGTGGATACGCTGTACGGATTCTTTCTCAGCTCAACTCACAATATTCCAATCGCTTTTCCCGGATGACCGCTGGTCCTGGCGGAATCTACTTCTCTTGCGACGGTTCTGTTTGGTTTATCGACGGCAATGGCCAATTGAGTGAATACGCTCGCATTCGTGGCAACAGTACGATTTCAGGATTGCGTTTTGACCGCAAAGGCGTTCTGTACGTTGCTACTATCCAAGGCACTGTCTATAAGATTGACCCCAACAAATCTGGTCGTATTCTCGCCCAACTCGACGGCAACCTTACTGGCGGCGGTACTTTCTTGTCTGATATCGCCATCGGTGCCAGAGAAGAAGTCTATGTTTCTAATTTCCCTTCAAACACAGGTGGTGTCTTCAAAATAGACAAAACCGGTGAATATGAAGTCTTGCTCGGTGGTCCTGGCCACGGCACCCAAGGCTTACTTCTTGAGCGTGACGGCTTCCTCTGGTGTCTAGAACACGCCTCTGGCTGTGTGGTCAAGCGCTCACTAGATGGGCGTGAGGTAGCACGCATTCAAGTGGCCGAGTCCGAGAGCTTCAACTTCGCTGATGGCTACGACGGCAACTTGGCGATGGATAGCCTTGATCGGCTTTACATCACTGCTGGGCGCGCTGGGACAGTCATTCGTGTAAATCGCGAAGGACGGGCTGAGACCTTCCTTACTGGTCTAGTCAATCCTACTGGTGTGGCTTTCGGTCATGACGGCGCTCTCTTCGTACTCGAAGCCGGCCGCTCTAGAGTTCTTAAAGTAGCCGCTCTCGACAAAACCGAGCGCAGTGAATCGGCTAAAGCTCTTTCGTAGTCGAAAACCTACCCTTTAGTTAATTATAAAACGGAGAGATTTTTGAGTGAAAAATCTCTCCGTTTTGGTATTCAAATTTCTTCTTCAACGTTAACTGCGTGCGCACTATTTATTTGGCTAGAGCAGCTAACTCGCGATTCTCATGCTCAGCAGCTACTGGATCGTGACTGCTGTACATTTGATCAATAAGTGACTTGTAGTTGCGGCCAACAACATTACGCTTGATCTTCAGTGTAGCTGTCAGTTCACCAGCTTCTACTGATAACTCGTTAGCGAGAATGGCGAAGCGCTTTACTTGTTCGTAGTCGGCCAAGTCTCTAGAGCGTACCTGCAGTTCTTTTTTGAGGAAGCCTAGCAAGGCTGAGGAGCGACTTAGATCAAAGTAAGAATCGAATTCCCAGTTTCTTTCGCGGGCAAAGTCACAGGCTGCTTGTTCATCGAGAGTAATAAGAGCGACTAAATGCTTTTGCTTATCGCCGAATACCACTGCCTGAGTGACGAATGGTACCGTCTTTAATACCGCTTCCACTCTTTGGGGGGCGATATTCTTGCCAGCAGAGTTGATTATCAGATCTTTCTTTCGATCAGTTATTTTTAGGTAGCCGTCAGCATCGATAGTGCCGATATCACCTGTTTTGAACCATTCACCTTCGAAAGCTTCAGCAGTGGCCTCAGGATTGTTGTAGTAGCCCTTGAATATGGTTGGACCTTTAACCAGAATCTCACCATCTTCAGCTAGTTTCTGGTGCACTGAGTCAACGGCGGGGCCCACTGTGCCAATTTTGACTTGACCGATGCGGTTGACATTGGTCGGAGCCGATGTCTCAGTTAGTCCGTAACCTTCTAGTGTATTGATGCCAACAGCATTGAAGAAAGTCAGAACTTCTTTGGTTGCAGGTGCACCGCCACTGACGATAATTCGAAGATTTGGTCCGATGCGCTCTCTCAATTTTTCTAAGACTAAAGTGTCGGCAATTTTGTGTTTGATCCAGAGCAATGGCCCTACTTTTTTGCCCTCTCCGTGACATTCAACCACTTCTGCGCCAACTGCAAGGCCCCAGTCGATAAGCTTGCGTTTGCGTCCAGTTGCACCGTCTATGCCGCTTTTGACTTTCGCATATATGCGATCGAGCACTCGGGGTACAACCAAGATTGTGGTTGGTTCTACTTCGATCATATTGCGTCCCATCATTTCAATGCTTTCGGCAAAGGCGCAAACCCCGCCATGGGTCAGCCAGTAGAATTCACCACAGATGCGCTCAAAAATATGAGAAAGAGGTAGATAGGAGAGATAGACCGCACGCTCATCTTCCGAGAGTATTGGCTTCATATCTTCTATCACGGCCATGATGTTGCCATGGGTCAAAGGCACGCCTTTGGGTACTCCAGTGGTGCCAGAAGTGTAGATGATAGTGGCAATGCCGTCTTTCGACGTGCTCTTCATTCTGTCTTCGAGAATTTTTAAGTGAGCTGTATCAAGACTGGCACCAAGTTTGCGTACCGACTCAATATCGGCAAGAAGGCCATTGGGCAAATTGTACTTAACTGCTAGTTCATCCACTGATTTGACATCAGCTGGCAAGAAGAAGAGCACAATTTTCTGTACCGTTGGAATTGATTCTCTTACTGCTAGAGCCCGTTTGAGAAGACTTTCGTTCTGGACAAAGAGAACTTTAGCTTGAGAATTATTGATAATGAAATCAATATCGTTAGCCGAAGAAGTGGGATAGACAGGTACCGAGATAGCGCCATTAGATATGGTGGCAATGTCGGCTGCAACCCAATAGTGAGTTGTCGAGGAGAAAATAGCGGCTTTCTCGCCAGCTTTTAGGCCTAGAGTCATCAAGCCAAGGGCTATTTGCTGCACTAGTTTGCTGAACTCACGCCAGTTCATACTGCGATAGGGTTCTTTCTTTTCCTTGTACTCAACACAGTTGAGATGGTCGAGCTGTTTGGCGCGAGCAAAGAAGACTGCCGCTATATTGCGATCAGTAATACTATCGGATATCTTCCGATCTACGAGCATGTAAAGCACCTCAGATTCCCACCAGGCGTTATTATAGTAGGTTTTCAGTATGCCAAATGAAGTCTAAATTATCTGCTCCTGCCAAAGCCTGCTTTTAGGCCTTAGCATGGCATTCTGTACAGTGACGTCGGCGGATTATAAGCTGCTAATTTTGTTAAGAGATCGACAATCTTTCTTTTGATACTTCGTCCATCCAAGTGCTCAATAGTTCCACTAGTTCGTCGAGAACTGGATCGAACATTAGATCGTGCCAGGCCTCGGGGAATGAGTGCTGTCTTTTGCTTGGGGCATTGAGACGATCAAAAATCGCTTGGCTGACAACGTTGTTTACGATGGTTTCTTGGCCCGAGGTAAACATATAGATTGGGCACGGAATTTTACGTGGTGAAGACTTCGTTTCTTGGGTGAGCTTGAGCAATTCAAGTAAAGTCCGGGCTGTCAGCACAAACTTGCGATCTGGATCATTAGCCAGCCAGTTTCGCACCTGGGGTTCACGAGTGATTTGGTCGGTGGTATATGGCAAAGCAATTTCAGTATCAGGCTGCAGCAGTGCTGTGGCCATAGATTTCACCCGGTAGGTGAGCTTGAACATGTCAGGATGTCCGTCGAATCCTGGTGAAAACATGACAAGGCCGGAGGGGCTAATTTGAGTTAGAGCCTTGAGGGCAACAACGGCGCCCATGCTATTTCCCATGACAAAAATTGGCCGGTCGCCAACAGTGTCACGTAAGTGCTCATAGGCATCCTTGAGGTCGTTAAGCCACTGCTGCTTCATCATCAATACTTGGTCCGAGCGCTTGCCAAATCCAACTTGATCGTAGGCAAGAGCGAAGATTCTCTTCACCTTTAAACGCCTAGCAAGGGCTTCAAACCAGCCACTATGGGCACCCAGCCCATGTACAAGCAAAACAGCGGCGCGGCAATCTGAAGACGATCCCCATGTGCGCGCCTTAATCAAATGATTTTCGCCTTGAGTCAGAGGCTGAGATCGTGGGACGATGTCAACGAATGAACAAGTTGGAGTGAGCTTAATATCCTGTGTCATAGCTGAGCGATATTATAGCTTCTGATACCACTTAAGATGTCTAGTCTCTCGCTATTCCCTTTTTTGTCAGCGGAAAATCAATGATCGGTAAGGACGGCTCTAGAAGCGATTCTTCTTCTTCTCCCCCCGAAGGAGAACAAGATCCTACTCGTGCTCCTAAAGAGGGCAAGGGTGTTCCCTTTGTTGTGATTGGATTGATAGTTTGCACACTTCTTGCGATTGGTTACATTGTCTTTACGCCGAAAGAAACGCCACTTGGAAAAGCCGCTAGCATGGTGCGCTCTAACAAAGCTGCTTCGGCTGTCCCGTTGTTGGAGGAGCTAGTTCATCAGAATCCGGCCGATGTCAGTGTCTACCCTTGGTTGGCCCAGGCTTATTTAGCCACTGATCGATTTGCGGAAGGGCGCACTGCTCTAGACACTGCCTTTCGAGTGCGCTGTCAAGATGTTAATTTAGCGCCGGTTGTCGATAGCTACTCAACTTTCTACCAAAATCATAATCACTATGAAGAAGCCGAACGTCTCTACAATTCGGCTCTGCAAGTAGTCAAGCCAGCCGAGCTAGCAAATAGTCGGGCGCGCATGTACTTGCGCTGGTCTGAGGCCAATCTTGCCAACGGTGCCATTGACAGTGCTGTTACTCATCTCAGTAAAGCATGGCAGTACGCTGATAGCTTAGATGAACCATTGAAGTCGCAAGTTCCTCATCGCCTAGCTGAATGCTATCGTCAACTGGCTGCTTTGGCTGAGACTCGTGATAAAGATGAAGATCAGGCCGTTGCTATGCTTGAGAAGAGCTTAACGGTGAGCGACGAACCGGGTACGCGCATAGCGCTTGCTGCTCTTTACAGCAAACGCAAAGACACTAGTAAAGCGATTGAAAATTATGAGATTGTCTGTAAGCAGGATGGTAACAATCTGGAGGTGCGCCACCGCTTAATTGACCTCCTTCTGGCGAAAAAAGATCTGGAGCGTGCTCAAGAGGCTTTAACCGAGCTAGTCGACAAAGAAAAGAGTTTCGGAAATTATGAGCTGCTCGCCAGTCTCAATTTGAAGTTGCAGAACTATCCTGGGGCGGTTCGCTCTCTAGAAGAGGCTGTTTCGCTAAAGCCGGAGGCCTCAATTTCATTATTGAAGCAGCTTTTGAGCACGCTTAACACTTGGGGTGCGATCCTCGTCAAAGAAAATAAAGCTCAAGAAGCCTTGTCTGTAAAAGGCCATGCTGAGCGAGTTGCTGAGCAACTGGCTATGCTAATTAAAGAACAGAAAAAAGATGAAGTAAAACCGGAGGCCGCCAAGACTGATAAGTGGAACCCAGGTACGCCGCCAATATCGGTGATTTCTTCGAGAAACTGGTTAGTCAAAGGAAGCTTAACTCCTGAAGGTGAAATCAAGATCAAGAATATTTCGGGGGAAGCAGTAAGTGACCTTACATTGACAGCAGTTTTCTACGATAATACAAAAAGACGCACGAATGGCTCCGTTAGTTTGCCTGTCGCTAATCCTTCCTCTATTGCCTTTGCGCCAGGGGCCGAGCGCACCCTTTATTTTTCTTGTCCGAATATTGTTAAGGATGATCATCAACTTGCCGTTATCATCTATTGGAAGGGAAAACTGCTGCAAGAATTTCCGGTTGTGAAGCAGCACTAAGGGTTGTAGAAAATCGTATAACTGATGTAATGCAAGAAAATTTCAATCCCGAATCAACAAACTCTGAAGTCGACGAGCAGAAGCGCGAGCTAACTGCTGCCGCACTTCCTCAGCAAACTGAAGAGCCGTCTTTGGCGCCAGCAGCAGCAACTCCGGCCGTGCCCAGTTGTCGCCACGAGTACGTTCGAATTTTTCAAAGGCGGCTGAAGGGTCTGGATCGTCGTTTAGTATCGACAAAAGCCTATTTACCTATTGGTTTTAAGATTGGCGATTTTGGTCATCTAGGTGAAAACAGCTATTGCTTTTGCACCAAATGTAGGGCACGTCTCTACCCGAAGCGCACCCAGGCCGACAAGTTACAAGCACGTTTGGCCGCAGCTGCCGGTAAGTTAAATGCTGAGCAAGCGGCCCTTGCTGATCAAGATTTGCTTGATGAAGTAGGTTCTGAATTGATGCAGGAGGTCTTGAATGAGTTTTCAGCTGAAAAGCAGTCTGCTGACAATATTGGTGTTGATATACACGTAGAAGAACTTGAGCCTGAAATGGTCGACGTTCAAGATATCGAGGCAGAAGGGGTTAAACTCTCAGATGAGGAGGATAGCTGTGCGTTGTCGGAAGAAGAAAACTAAAGGCTGGCTGCATCTATTAGACCGAATAATGTTCTTTAGTGCAGTGGTGCCGCCTGGCTATATCATTTATCGATTTGTGCGCTGGTTTGTCAGGCAAGAAGACGGTTTGAGCAAAGCTGACGAGCCAGATGAAGTTTCAGACTAACTTTTGAGTAAGGCACTAGCGTTGGCAAAAGAGCAATAATGGCGAGCTATTTATTGAGAGTATTTCGTGCAGCACTGGTCAGCTCATTGGGGCTGGGTGGCGGCATTGGCCTCTTAATAATGATTATTGTCTTGACTAATAAGAATGAACCCAATGCCTTTCACTATGGTTTGATGGCTGGTCTTACTATTGGCGGTATTTTCGCTCTTTTTACCATCGCAGTGCTCTTGCCCCTTGACCTTAGTGCTCACGTTTTTCTAAGCAAGGGTCGTTATCACCAAATTTGGGATCTTGAGCAAACTAGAGAAGTTGAAGTCGTCGGTACAGGAAAGCAAGTTTTGCATGCCGCTCGTCAAGCACTACTGGTAGTGCCCTATGTTACTCGAGTATCTGATGATGTTGAGCATATGATTACTCGTGCTGCCAGTGGCCCTAGTTGGCGCTCCGGTGGTGAAGAGATGGAAGTTGAGCTCAATTGTAAGGCAGAGAATCAATGGCAAGTAAAGGTTGTTAGTCGACCGCGGTCTAAAAACGTTGTCTTTGACTATGGCAAAAATTTTGAGAACGTTGAAACTTGGCTAGGTCAGTTCGACACGCTCTTGAAAGATAGCAAAGTTTAAGACAAAGCCATGCCCTGAGATCCTGTCAGGACTGGGGCTCAGGGCATGGCTCAACCAATTAGTAACTCTAATTGCTATTGCTTCTACTGCAGAAGAGAAGAAAGTTCGTCGGCATGTTCTTCTTCAACGGCAAGAATGTCTTCAAGTAATCGTCTTGTGGTTGAGTCACGATTGCCGATGTCTTCAATCATGCCACGATAAGACTCTATAGCTATCCTTTCGGCCACAAGATCTTCTCTAATCATGTCTTTGAGATTGGTCCCGACTACATACTCAGCGTGACTTCTTGCAGTTAGCGTGTCAGGGTTTAGGTCTGGCTCACCGCCCAATTGGACTATTCGCAAAGCTAGTCTATCTGCATGTGCCAGCTCTTCGTTTGAATGTGCTAGAAACTCCTGGGCGATTGCTTCTGAATTGACACCGCGAGCCATGTAATAATGCCGGCGATAACGCATGACGCAGACTAACTCTGTGGCGAGAGACTCATTGAGCATCTTGTTTACTTTTTTTGTGTCGGCGGAGTAGTCGGCCGTTACAGCACCGTCTTCGACATGGCGACGGGCCCGCTCTCTTATCTCACTAACGCTATGTTTGGGCTCGTTGGCCTCTTTAACAGCGCTATTATGATTTTTGTTATTGCTCTTATCCATTTTCCCAGACATAGTTATTTCTCCACTTAACAAGGCGCAAGTGCAAACTTGCTCTGCCTATAGCGCTGGAGACTATTCTTGGATTGAATAGTTCCACTTTTCTCTCAATGTGGTAATTTGAACCTATGGGCTCCGAGCAAACTCAAATAGAATCGGCAATATTTATGGTCAAGCTCTTGCATGCTGGGCTGTCTGTGGCTGGGTTCGCCTTAGGCGTTGCTATTCTTTATTTCTTCCGTCCCGGTATTACCGTGCGCACAGCTATTGTGGCGGGCAGTGCCCTGACTCTAATCAGCTCAATATTGCTAGGTGGTGACCTTTTTGCCGCCGTGCTAGTCGAAGACCGATTTACCCTTTTGCGGCGACTTGGCTGGTTTGCTTTCGGTCTGCTTTTTGGAGCCGGTCGAGGCGATCGTATTGTTAATTGGATTCGTCCGCCAGTCATTCCCGTATTTGTCAGTGAGCCAGTCTTTAAGAGTGAACAAGAGCTTAAGGCAGAGCAGGAGCCTAAAGCTGAGCTGGTAATTGATGAACCTGCTGCAGAGCTCGACGCCAACCGAGAAGCTAAGCCAGGCTTAGAATCACTGAATTAGGTCTAAGGCATTTCTTTCAAAACAAGCTTGTACTTCGTATTTCCCCCACTGACACGGGTGGTCTCAAGGGGCAATATATGTATAGGAAATGTGTTGATTTAGAGTTATTTTAGGCAGAACTTAAGAGTATTGGCGCGGTGGCCGGTGAAAGAAACACTTAGCGAAAAAATAGTGAGTAATATCAACCCTGTCGATTTCGCTCAGGGCTTCTATCAAGGCGCCATTGAAAAGCCTGTTGATGCTGTGCGTCAGCTGGTTGGGCTCAATGACAAAGACAGTGATAGAGAGAAGAAGACGACGAGAGTTGAAAGCAAGCGCACCCTAGCTACCGAAGCTGGCGCCATCGCCGGTCTAATTGTCGATTTCAGTGTTCTCGCCGTAGCCAGCCACGGGGCACTCAAACCTTTGATGAAAGAAAGCATCAACGGCGTGGCTGGTAGTGCCAGCAAGATGTTTTTGGCAGGAGCTATTGATGGCGGAGTTTTGACGACAAGCTCCAGCGATAAGGGGCTATTGCAAGGACGGCTCGAAGGCGCTCTGGTGTCGGGCACAACTTTTGCTGTCATGGGCGGAGCTGGAAAGGCCTTAGAGGGCGTGAAACTCTTGCCTAAGAATGATTTTCTCGCTAAGAGTTTGACAAATGCTATCTCTGGTGGCGCTGGTGGTGTTACCTCCGCCTATGGCCATGCTTTTACTCAAGAACATCGCCTAGCAACAGGTTCTGAAGTTCTGAGTAGTGCCGGTCAGTTTGCAGCGTTTGGCGTCGGCTTCCATGCCTTTAATGCTGGTGTTGTTAAAGTGGCTAAGTTACCAGCTGTTGAAAGTGCTTATTACCGCACAAAGTGGAACAACGCAACTCTTAATGAACTCAATTTACAGCATCCAATTAAGCGCTTAAATGATTTTGTTAATCCTGTGAAATTGCCAGAGTTACCTAGAGTGCCTCTCACTGCCGAGAATAATCCAGTTACAGCTTTTGAAAGAGAGTATCCGCAGTACATCAAAAAAATCGAAACCCTAGAAAGGAAATACGAAGAGACACCGAAGGGAGACCGGCGCGATGTCTATGATGAAATCGGTGAAGAGCAAGCTAAGTTTGCCGAGAAGCTGCTGGCAATTTTACATGGTACAGCAGACAAGCCGGGGCTAAATTCGTACAGCAATGCTGAGCTGGCACAGGGGCACAGCGTTGAAAGGGTAGCTGCCATTAGAGACACTCTCACTGCTTCACTGAAGCGCCCAAGTTATAAGTCAGCTAGTGAGTTTGAAGAAGGCATGGCTAAGCTTGCACCGCGCGATATCTCGGGAGAGCACGATACTTTTAGCATTCTTATGGGTTTAGGCAAAGCACGCGAAAGATTTTTCAATTTTGATGAAGGTGCCTTGGGTCAGAAGCTTTCTTTGCCAGGAGACTATCATTCCAAGTCTCGTGCCTATGGTACTAAGCCAGACTGGATGCCTTTTGAGCCAAGCGAGAAGTTGACTAATTTGTTCCACGCCACTGTTTCTCGTGCTCTTAATTCAATTTTTACTGAAGGCCAGTTACTTCCGGCAAAAGAACTAAGACTGCGTGGTATCAAGCAAGTGGCAGGCGAGAGCGCTGATGAGCAGTTCCCACGTCGGGCAATCTCTATGACCCGCAATTTCAGCGAAGCGTTTTGCTACCACCGTCATAGCCCTGAGAGTTTGGCTGATTTTCCTGTGGTATTTGGTATATCGCGCGATGTGGTTGCCGGTGCAAAAAGTTGGAACGCTGGCTCCCTTGAACCAGGTGAACTGCTCACCAGTAAGCTCAAAATTGGAACCGGGCTGTTTGAAAAACTAGGCCTGAGAAAGCCTGATATCACTCATATTTTTGTGCCAGATGGTCAAGTGCCGGTGGTCAATAGAGCACTGGCAAGTCACCGTATTGGTGGCGTGCGCGTGGTTGGCTTCAATGATATTGACACGCCGCAGTGGCAGCCAATATTTTAGTTATAGTCCGAGGAAGTCTGGTCCGCTACCTTGAGCTGTTGGCTTTACTCTGAGGTTTACTTCTGGGCAGACAATTTCGCAGGTGCGACAATGCACGCAGTTTTCCAGCGACATGCCGTGCTTTCTTACATCTTCAATGATGTCTATGCGGTGAACTTCAGCCGTGCAATCAGAGACGCAAGGAGTGGTTTTACCGAGGCCCTCGTATTTACTGATGCACTTAACGCAGGTAGAAGCGTTGAATTCATCAATGTGATTGTTGCCTTCGTGGTACTTGGTAGAAGCATAGAAGACAGCATCAACTCTTGAATAGATAGTCGATTTGTCGAAGTTCTGAGGTTCATCATACTTAGGTGGTACCCAAGCTGGAATGATGTGCTTATAGTCTTCTACATACTTGATTGGACCAATATCAATTTTTCCTTCAATCAATGAAAGCGATCTGATGCCGTCTTTGGAGGAGCCTAGAGGGTTTTTGAAACCTACTTTGAGCATCCCAATCCAGGCATTTGATTTATCGATGCTCTTTGAGATGTCAGGCAGGTAACGGCCCAAAAGTTTTGGATTCTCGATAAATGCCCAACGGAAGTAGCGGTTTTTGTAAGACTCTTTGATAACAAAGCCGTCTTCTAGTTCTTTTTGATAAGGAGCCAGTGCTGCTTCTGATGTGTCGTCTTTGACCAGGGCATCATGGAGAACTTTGGCGGCAACGTAGCCGCATTCCATGGCGCGGTCGACACCGGCTAGGTATTTTACGTCGAGGGTGCCGAGGGCATCACCCATAAGCAGTGCGCCAGGTACATAGAATTTCTTAGGCAAGCTGTAATAGCCGCCTTCTGGAAGCAGAGCGGCGCCGTATTTGAGAAGTTTACCGCCGGCGATCATCTTTTGAATGAACGGATGTTTCTTGTAGTCTTGCAGCTTTTGCTGCGGATTCATGTTGGGGTCTTGGCTATCAAGACTGATTACCATACCGATAGTCAACTTGCTGTCTTTCATGCCATAAACGAAGCCACCACCAAAGGTGCCATCCAGTAGAGGGTAGCCTAGAGTATGCCAGACTTTACCTTCCACACTTTCGTTTAATTGCCAAACCTCTTTGACGCCGACAGACCAAATTTGTGGATTGTCGCGCAGCTTAAAGTGGTCGACCACGTCTCTTGAAATAAAGCCTTTGTCGCCGAAACAAGTGAATTTGCCATAGACATAGTCTTCTTCAGACTTCGGTTCTTCAGTAACAGCAACACCGGCAACTCTGCCGTTTTCGAATGCTACTGAGTGAGCGGCGAAGCCAGTGAAAAGGTCGATAGTTACATTCGGCACTTCTTTGGCTTTTTCTTGTACTTGATTGGCCATCCAATTAACTACATAGCTCAATGTCAAAACCAGATATCCGGTTTTGTCAAAAGATTTTGGATAGAGCTTGTGAGGAATGTCCCATTTCTTCTCAGCGCCCAGCACTGAGAATTCTGACTCAGTACAAGTGGCTTCGATGGGGAAACCGATCTCTTTATAGTTCGGCCATACTTTTTCAATGATGTGTGGGTTAGTGACCGCACCGCTCATAATATGGGCGCCGAAATCTTTGCTTTTCTCGAGAATTGCAATGGTGAACTGCTTATCGCTGCCCTTGGCTAATTCAAGGAAACGGTAAGCGAGAGTGAGGTTGGATGGGCTACCACCAACTAGGAGTAGGTCATACTCAATGCGATCCGACAACTGCCTCGACCCCCTTTCCTGACTGAATCTCTTTAAACTGTTTGATCATTTCTGGAACGATCTGATAGATGTCGCCAACTATGCCATGGTGGGCAAATTTGAAGATTGGCGAATCTGGATCTTTATTGATGGCAATGATCATGCCAGATTTGGACATACCTACGCGGTGCTGAATTGCACCAGAAATGCCGCAGGCTATGTAGAGTTTTGGTCTTACTGTTTTGCCAGTTTGACCAACTTGGTGTTGATAAGGTATCCATCCAAGGTCTACAACTTTTCTTGAGGCACCAATGGCTGAGTTTTCAAATGTATCGGCTAACTGTCTCAACAAATCAAAACCATCAGCACTACCTAAACCGTAGCCACCACCAATGATGACATCTGCTTCAGTTAGCTTAATGCCCTTAGATACCTCTCTTACTGTATCGGCCACGAGCAGGCGATAGTCTTCAGGAATCAGTTTGACTGGAACTGTAGTGATTTTGCCTTTGCGACCAGGCTCGTTTTTGTTTGGAGTCATCACTCCAGGCCGAGTGGTTGCCATCTGTGGGTTTTTCCACGGTCCCAAAATTCGGGCTTTCAAACTTTCGCCAAAGCTCGGGCGAATAGCGTATAGACAATTAGGATAGAGACCAATTTTAGAGACATCTACTTTGCTTTTGTGTTCGTAAGGTCCGATATCAAGCTCAGTGCAGTCTGCTGTGAGGCCGGTCTCGAAGTGAGCCGAAATACGTGGGGCCAAGTCACGGCCAGTTGTGGTCGAGCCCAGCAAGCATGTGTGGGGTGCTTCAGGTAATGAATCTAGAAAGTCAATTACTACTCTTCTATAAGGCAGTGTGCGATAGGAGAATAGTTCTTTGTCGTCGGCCACATAGACTTCGTCGGCGCCAGCTTCAACTAACTTTTGCGGTATGTCGCCTAAGTTATAGCCCAGCACTAGGCACTTAAGATTGCGTTCCATTTTGTCGGCAAGAATACGGCCGGCACCAAGTAACTCAAGGGTCACCGGTTGGAGGTCTCCTAAGATTTGCTCGGCAATTACGAGCACATCTCCCTTAGGACAAAAGGCTGATACGTCAGGCTGTTCACTCATTTCTTTGTTTACTTACTTTACTTAGTGACTTACTTACTCAATGACTTATTTACAGACAGAGCCAACTAAAAATTGATTGAGGTCGCTGGCTTTGAGAACATCGCCCACCAACTCGTGAGCTGATTGACCTTCGTGCATTGTGCAACTTCCACCTAATTCGCCAACTTTTTCTGTCCAAGCCACAATCGTTGGTGAGCCTTTTAGCCCAGCTCTCTCAGGATCGGCTCCTACAACATCAAGATCAATACTGTGTATATATTTTTTCAGTTCTTCTTGGTCCCTTGCCAGACGTCTAACTCTCCAAGCTCCTCTGAACGATTTGTATTCAAGTGGATGGTAGGAGTTAGCAACTGTAAGCAGAAGAGGTGTTTCGGCTACAACTTTTTGGTAGCCACCTTCAATAATCCTTCGGGCATGCACTTTGCCATCTTCCATATGGAAGTCTTCGCAATAGGTCACTTGAGGCAAGCCAAGGCGTTCGGCAAGCTGCGGACCTACTTGGGCGGTGTCGCCATCGGTTGTCTGCAGGCCGCAGAAGATCAAATCGGGTTTGCCGATGTAGTTGAGCACCTTGTAAAGTGCATAGGCTGTTGCCAGGGTATCAGATGCAGCCAGTCTGCGATCTGAAAGCAAGTAAGCCTCGTCAACACCATGCTCAAGGCACTCAAGCAAAATTTCGACAGCCGGTGGCGGCCCCATCGAAATTGCTGTGACCTTGCCGCCATAAGTCCTCTTGGCGTGCAAAGCCGCTTGCAAGGCAAAGCGATCAAAGGGGTTGAGCATGCGTTTAGCTTTTGCTCTATCGATGGTGCCATCAGGGTTGAGACCGGCCTTAGAGCCTGTATCTGGAACCTGCTTCACCAAAACGTAAATGTTTAAAGCGGCCGACATATTACCTTCTGGGTATCCTTAACTGAAAGATTCTACCTACATATGGCCGAAGCTTCCCTATTTGTTAATAAGACATAGTATCTACTTAACGAAAGCTCTCTATATCAGGGGTAGTTTGACTCTTTATTTCCTGCCGTAGGGCATTCTCAATTGTTTCTTTATATGGAAATCTCGATTACTTCAGATTATCCTTAGCTCACCTTGCAAATACCCTTTCCCCGTCGGCTTTTCAAGAGAAGACTGGGGGAATTCAGAGAAGAAAATGACTGCACAATTATTTACGACCACTAGGTCCAATTCGCCGAAACAAAGCCTTGCTCTTCTGTTTTCTTTATCGGTCGCCCTGGTGCAAAGTACTTTCTGCTGTAACTTGCCTGCTCACTGCCAAGTGCAAGTTATTAAGATGGGGAGCGACGCACCGAAGATGGAGAGAGGTACTCAGAAGCTAGAACGAGATAGCCCGATAGGAGAGGGGTCGCTGCTAGCGCGGTACGAGAGTTTGGTCGATCAATATTTTGCTAGTGCCTTTGCCTTTGCTCCGACCTGGGGTACGCAAGTTGGCTTCCACCAGTACGACAAGCAGTTAGAAAATCTTTCGGCCACAGCCTTGAAGAATAATGAGGCCACTCTAATCGACTATCGCCGCAAGTTTTCAGACCCAGCTTTCCTACAATTGCCTAGAGCACAACGGTTAGACTTGTCTATGGTACAGGCCAATATTTCGGCCAGTTTGCTTGATTTGCAAGAATTGCACTCACTTAACCGTGACCCAGATAGATACCCCTCTCTCATTGCCGATAGTGTTTTTTCATTGGCTAAACGCAACTTCGCCTCTGTAGACGAGCGCTTGGTCTCTGTAATTAGCCGTATTGAAAAAGCACCTGCTTTACTTACTGCTGGTCGAGACAATATTCAACCAGCTAGAGTGCCTCGGATCTATGCTGAGGTAGCGTTAGAGCAATTGCCTGGAACTATAGAGCTATTTAAAACTACTATTCCAGCGGCTTTTGCCTCAGCCAATCCTGAGCTGAAAGAAAAATTTGAGAAAGCGAATGCTAAGTTGATTGCTGAGTTGCTAAGCTACCAAGCTTTTGTCAAAGAGAAAATATTGCCAAATGCCCATGGGCAATTTGCCATAGGCGAAGCGGCTTATTGCAAGAAGTTAGCATTTGATGAAATGGAAGACGAGAAGCTAGATGTAATCTTGGCCAACGGCTACAAAGAATTGCGCAGACTGCAAGAGCGCTTCAAGCAGTTAGCTCACGAAATCAATCCTAAAGTTAGCGCCCTAGAGTGTTTCGAGAGTATCGCTAGCGATCATCCGCAGCCCGATAAACTGGTTTCTTCTACATCTAATGTTTTAGATCGTATTGCCGCTTTTATAGAAGAGAAGAAAATTGTCACTATACCTTCTAAAGACAGGGTGACTGTGGCCGAGAGCCCATCTTTTATGCGTGCACTTACATTTGCTTCTATGGATACTCCTGGGCCATACGAAGATACTGCCAAAGAAGCTTTCTATTACGTTACGCCTGTAGAGAATGATTGGGACAAGAAGCGCATTGAAGAGCACATGCGCTTCTTTAGCTATGCTGATTTGATCAATACTAGTGTGCACGAGGCTTATCCTGGTCATTACGTGCAGTTTCTTTGGGTCAAGCATGCACCATCAAAGGTGCGTAAGTTGTTAGGTTGCTCGTCTAATGCAGAGGGTTGGGCGCACTATTGCGAGCAGCTTATGATTGAACAAGGGTTACCAGCTGCTGCTAATGAATCAAATGACAAAAACAAGAAACCAGAAGAAGAAAAGCTGGAACGAGAGAAGCTTGAATTAGTGCAGATTCATGATGCTCTGTTGCGTGTTTGTCGATATATAGTCGGTATCGAAATGCACACTCGAGGCTTATCCTATGATAAGGGCCGTGAATTTTTCATCAACGAAGGATTCATGGAAAAAGCCAATGCCGAGCGTGAAACTAAGCGTGGTACTAAAGACCCGACTTACCTTGTCTACACGTTGGGTAAACTCAAGATTATTGCGCTGAAAGCTGAGTACATGGCAAAAATGGGCAACAAGTTCGATCAAAGAGATTTTCATGATCGCTTTTTAAAATGCGGCTTCCCCCCTCTAAAAATTGTGCGCACAGAAGTATTAGATCTAGATTTGCCTAGTGGTAACCAGTAGAAAGCCTGAAAACAGCGGGAAACAAAAATAGTAGACCGTCGTCGTAAGGTTTCATGGAAAAAATGTTGGTGATAGAGAGGATGTAATGAAGCACGAATCAAAGAACCGGCTTGCTCGAGCTTTACTTTTGGTAGCCAGTTCTGCAGCTCTTGCTGGTGGCATTGTTGGCGCAATTGTTACTTTCCCCGGAACTATTTCTGGCGGCCACTATTCGGCCGGTGCATTTAATCTCGGAGTTGGATGGAAGGCTAGTCTTGAAGGTGCACTGGTTGAGGCCAAGGCGAAGCAAAAGTATGTGCTTGCTGATGTCTACACAGACTGGTGCAGTTGGTGCAAGAAGCTTGATAAAGACACTTTTCAAGACGATCAAATGGTCAAATATCTTAAGGGAAAGTTCATTTGCGTCAAGCTCAATGCTGAAGCTTCAAAGGAAGGCAAAGCCGCGGCCAAGAAGTATCATGTGCACGGCTTCCCCTGTTCTCTAGTATTCAACACTGAAGGCAAGTTTATTGGGCGCCTAAGTGGCTACATGGAACCGGACAAATTTCAGAGTGCTCTAGAAGATCTCATTGCTCATCCTACCGCTGCTTCTTCTGCACCAGAGGCCGACGAAAAATAGTAAGGGGCAAGCCTAAATTGATGAAGTCAATTAAAGAACGAAGAGAAGACTCTCTATTGAGCCTTCTCTTTAAGTTTGAATTCAATTTTGATAGTTAGTGTGGTTGGATTACTTCGTACATTGTTTCAAGGGCCAACGGGCCGTTGCCGCAAGCGCGAATATAGTCTTGAGCTAGATTGCGAATATTATTCATATCTTTAAGGTTGGGCATAAAGCCGAAGCGCATCGACTTGGAGTTGGCCAAAAGATGTCGGACGAAGCGTAGACCAGCCTCTGTTGTTTCGCTATTGTCGGGGCCGCCGCTGCCCATGACGATGGTTTCTACCACCGTATTTTCGATGGCACTCTCTATGGCATTTATTTGAGCGCTTACTCGGCTATTGAGTTGGCCGAGGTCAAAGTCGATGTGTTCGAAAGATGCTGGATCGAAATTCATTGCTTGTTCCTTAAAGATGAAGAAATTGTTGAGGTGATGCAATTACTGTAGGTGGCCTGAACATTCTTGGCAACTAAAGAAACGCTAAGGGACTATATCGGCACTGAATTAGGGGGGTGAAAATACGGTAAATCGCACGTCAATCAACAGCTTGAGCTTTACAGCTGATGTGAAGTAAATTTGTTTGCGTTTCAATCTGTAAACTGCAAAGGCGTATTTCATGGCCATATCCAACCTAAGTGAAAATTCAATGAGTGACCAAGCTGTGGCTGCAATGAAGTGTCTTGTCAAAGAAGATCTTGATAAAGACGGTCTGACCTTAATGACTGCTCATCCCGAGCCACAAATGAAACTTGATGAGGTCAAAATCAAGGTTTTGGCTACTGCGGTTTGCGGCACAGACAAAAGTATTTTCACCAGTGCTCAGAGCGAAGGTATTCGCAATGAGATGAAACGGTATATAGGAAGTGCTAAGTATTCTCCTATTGTTGTTGGTCATGAATTTTGCGGCATCGTAGAGGCGGTTGGAGCGGGAGCCCAAGCCAGTAGCCTTGCTGCTCCTGATCACTTACGAGTAGAAGTCGGCGACTATGTCACTGCCGAAATGCATCTCGCTTGCGGTCATTGTTTATTGTGCCGCACTGGCAGCGAACATATCTGTACTTCAGTCAAAGTCAAAGGGGTACACCTCGATGGCTGTTTTGCTCGCGCCGTGACAGTACCTTACAAAAACGTCATTTTGCTTGGCAAGAACGGCGATACATCAGTCATTCCTCCTCGCATTGGCGCCTTGCTAGATGCTTTTGGTAATGCTGTTCACACAGTTTCTGAGGCCGATGTGCGGGGGAAATCGGTGGCTATACTAGGCGCCGGACCGCTTGGTTTAATGGCTGCGGCCCTCTGCAAAGACTTTGGTGCATCGCGTATTTATCTCACTGAGGCTGCTGACGTAGATAGACGCTTCAAGCTTGCTTCAGATTTTGGCGTTCGCTATTGCTTTGATGTAAGTAAGGGTTCCAACGAACTTTATTCAGCTGTAGATAAATACGAGACAGGAGCCAATGGTGTCGATGTGGTGCTTGAGATGTCGGGCTCTCCACCCGCATATACCGATGCTTTTAGAATTGTACGCAACGGTGGTCTAGTAATTTTGCTCGGTATCGCCCGCAAACCGTTGGCTAATTTCGATATCGCCAATGGTGTTATATGGAAGGGCGTGACGGTAAAAGGAATATTTGGTCGGCGCATGTTTGATACCTGGGAAACTATGCTCAATTTGCTTAAAGAAGACCACAACGGCTTGCAGGAGCGTCTCTCGCGCATAATTGCCCCAGGCCTGTATCCACTAGAAAACTATCAGAGTGCTTTTGAGTCGTTGATTAGCGGCAAAGAAATGAAATTGGTCTTTAGTCCACAAGATAATAAATAAGGGGTGCAGCATGAGCCAGAGCGTTGCTAAAAAATTGGGAGTGAAATCACTCTATCAAGCCCTTGAACACGAGCTTGCCCAAGCCAAAGAGGCTAAGACCTATAAGTATGAAGTGCCGGTAGAAGGTCGAATGGGTGGAGTGGTGCAAGCCAATGGCCGCTCACAGGTGATGCTTGCTTCCAATAACTACTTGGGTCTGGCAAATCATCCCCGAATTGTAGAAGCTGCCAAGAAAGGACTCGATAAGTATGGTTATGGCTTAGCCTCAGTTCGCTTTATTTGTGGCACCCAGCCAATTCACCTTGAATTAGAAGAGCGCATCGCTCGCTTTTTAGGAACAGAGGCTGCGATTTTGCACTCTTCTTGTTTTGCTGCTAACGAAGCGTTTTTCGCTGCTTTATTAGGTGCCCAGCT
Source organism: bacterium Ga0077546 (assembly GCA_001464165.1). The sequence continues at coordinate 15,993 of LNEX01000099.1, read as the reverse complement.
TGGTGCCACTGATTATCGCGACGTGATTTACTCTGATGCGCTCAATCATGCCAGTATCATCGATGGTATTAGGCTCTCTCGTATTGCTGTTAAAACAACCGATTTGAATGCCTATAAGCACAACAATATTCAGCAACTGCGCACGGCGCTAACGGCAGATAAAGCTAAAGACTATCGCCTTTCGGTGATAGCCACTGACGGTGTCTTTAGCATGGAAGGTGAGTATGCTAATTTGCAAGAATTTGTTGAAATGGCTAAGACTAATGACGCCTTGCTCTTTGTCGATGAATCGCACTCGACGGGTGTTCTTGGTGCCACTGGTCGCGGTACTCCTGAACACTGTGGTGTGCATGGCAAAATTGATGTGATTTCAGGCACCTTAGGGAAGGCTCTTGGTGGGGCCGCTGGCGGCTTCATTGCCGGTAAGAAGCACCTAATTGACTTCATGCGGCAAAAATCGCGCCCTTATACTTTCTCAAACTCGCTTCCACCAGCTATCGTCGCTGCGGCTATCGAAGCTCTTAATATATTAGAAGAAGATTCGAGCCTGGTTGAGAAGTTGCATCAAAACACCGATTACTTTAGAAAAGAAGTAAAACGGCTTGGATTCACAATTTTGGAAGGTATTCACCCGATTGTGCCAGTCATGGTTGGTGAAGCTTCGATTGCCATGGACATGTCGAACCAATTGTTAGAGCAGGGTGTATATGTGCGCGGCCTCTGGTATCCAGTCGTGCCCAATGGCGAAGCGCGACTCAGGGTGCAGATTTCAGCAGCTCATGAAGTGGAAGATCTTGACCGGGCACTGGCAGCTTTTGCCAGCGTTGGTAAAAAACTAGGGGTTGTTTAGAACCTAATTTACAGCTAGATTAGGGGCTGGTTAGTCTCTTTAAAAGCAAAAAATGGTTTCCATGGAAACCATTTTTTGCTTTTAACTAATTAGCTTGTTCAGTTATTACTTCACTTGCTCTGCCATCCAGATGCCACCACCATTGGTTTTGCCTTCTAGGCGTGTGCCTTGATACTCGGCTTCATTGACGACATCCGCTTTGCCTCGAAATTCAAGGGTGCGCTCTGGTTTTGCCTTACTTTTGGGACCAGCCTTAACTGGCAAGTACTTCACCCACATTTTGATATTAGGATAGGTGTAAGTGCCTTTGACATTGAACGCTTCTTTGTTTGCCTTGTCCATTCCGTGTCCGGTTATCTTGGTGCCGTCCTGTTCAAGATACATGCTGGCATGAACAGTCTTAAACTCAAACTCGTAACCCGCGTCCCATTTGCCTGACAGATGTGGCCGCCGATTGGAGCCAGCCTGCGGTGCCTCAGGCTGTTGAGTAGTTGGGGTAGCAGTGGCAGCCCCACCGCCATCTATTTGAGCGTCCCATTGCCCCTCTACTAGTTGGCCGTTCTTGTTTACCTTGTAGGTGCCTGACATATATGGGCCGCTATATTCGGCTGTCTTGGCCATCTCAAAACTGCCTATATAAATGATCGGCGGCAAATTGGGATTTTCTTCTACGTGGTAGCGCTTGTGAAAAGTGATTGATTTGCCGTTGATAACGCCGGCGTCGATGACAAAATTGCCTTGGGTACTATCGTCTACTCCGACGCCCTGAAATGAATTGCCGCTCTGGCTAATGTTCATGTGAGCTGATTGGGTTTCACCGCCTACGGAGTAGGAGACCTGCCAGTTGCCAGCTACCGGAATTGCAGCGGCAGCATTGCCTCCACCACTTGGCTGTGAGGTTGTTGGCGAGAGCTTAACAGTCTGGCAGCCAGCTAAGGTCAGCACTGTCACTGAACTCATGATGATAGTAAGGCCTAGTCGTGCGACTCGCGCTGCTAGCTTCGATTTGAACTGTCCTGGGGCAAAGTTAGTCACTGTCATCGATCCCGGTCTTCCTTTGTCTTATTACTCTGTCTTAGGTCCTGAGATTGGTCTTATGTTTAGCCTTCTAGATATAACCTGATTCTGTCTATACGATGGCGTAGTAGCAATTCTATAGCAAGACGGCCCAATTTCCCGCATCTGGCCCTATTTAAGTAAGTTCAGCGGTTTTATTGAGCTAGTTTGGGGGCATGTATATTATTAATTCTTGGAATTTTGTGGGAAAAATACGAAGAAAAGCATGGGGAAAATACGTAGTCGCGCGTTGACAAGGTGTTTTGAGACAATCAGAATAGGAACACTTACCACTTGCCCTCCCTCAAATGCAGCATCAATACTAATTATTCAAACGGTTAGTATTTCTAGGAGTTTCACCAGGTCATGACAGAAGCTGTAAAGCCTGCGACTGATAACACCGCCAAGCCAGCGGTCGAAACTGATGCGTCCAAAAAAGAGAAAGCTGCTGCTGATGGCGCCCTCGACAAAATGAAGACTGAAGTGGCTGATGCCACAAAACCAGGTAAGACTGATGATGCCGGGAAGAAGCCTGAAGACGCAGCCAACAAGCCTGAAGACGCTGCAAAGAAACCTGAAGACGCTGCGAAGAAACCTGAAGACGCTGCGAAGAAACCTGAAGAAGTAGCCAAGAAACCTGAAGAAGCAGCGAAGAAACCTGAAGAAGAAAGTCTCTTCAACCGAATTTATGATGGTGTTGGCAATACAGTCTCAGCTCTCTGGAACATCAGACAGCCTGACAAATCGGCTGACCCCAAGGCCATTGAAGCTTTAGCTAAGCCGAAAGTGGAGAGTAATGGTTTCTTAGACCTGGGGGCTCCAATTGCAGGCTATGATGCCAAGAAAACTGAAGCTGCTTTAGAACTGAAGACACCAGAGGCTGTCAAAGCTAACGAACCCGCCAAGGAAGGCGGAGGCCTTTGGGGCTGGCTTGGTGACAAGACTACTGAAGCTGGAAAGTGGATTAAAGATACTTTTTGGGCCGAGAAAGCCGAGAAAGCCGATAAGATCCTTGATAGCTTTAGTGAAGTCAAACTCGACAGCACAACATATCAATACAAGGCAGTTGAGAAAGAAGACGGTCTCTATGAATTTCTAACGAAGAAGAATGATGGTGATGTTTGCAAAATATCTGATACAGCTTGCACACGCACTTTCGACAAAATTCAGACAACCTACGACAGGCAGACAAGAACTAGCGAGATCGTCGATACAGAGACGAATCGAAAGTTCAATCGTCTAGCGGATGGCTCTCAAGTCGTTAGCAATCCTGATGGAACGAAATTTGGCAGAAGACCTGATGGCTCGTACTTCTCGGTGGTTAATGATCAGATTGCCGAGGTTCGAGGCGAGGCCGATAAGAAAGAAATTAGTCAAAGGCTTGATGAGTTAGAAAGGCTCTACCACCGCGGCCAAAGGGTAGATATCAATCGGCCTGGAGAGTTACCATTTCATCGTGGCAGGCACAACAGAGTTGATACTGGCGAGAACTTCGATTTAACTGCTTCTCCGGATGGAAAGGTTACTTTCGGTCGCGTGGACGGCAAGCAAGTTGCCATTCTTGAAGATAAGAGTTCATACGTATTTGATCCAAGAACAAAACAAGCTATCCACGTTGATGCCACTGGTAAGATTTTAGAGCGTGGCACAGCTGAAGAGATGGCGAAGAAGGTTCCTGGCTTAGTTGTTTCGCCAGATGGACGTATTACCATGGCTGGTAGCAGCGCTGTATTCAAGACCGATGCTGCTACAGGGCAGACGACTACAGAGCAAACAGCTGCTAGCGGCAAGAAGATCATCAGTGTCAGTGCTGATGCCAACGGTGTCGAACAGACAAAGTTCGTTGGCGCTGATGGCAAGCTCATTTCTCAGAGCGAGATTGATCATGATAATCCAGAGCGTTTGTTCGTTCAGAAAGACGCTGAAGGTAAGGTTCTTACAACCTACGATCTCAATACTAATACATACCAGGCGGCCGACAATTCATTCAAATTCTCAGATGACGGTACGGAATTGTTTGGTGGCAAAGTTCACGTAAACAATTATGGTGACATCAGTTACTCCGACGGCGTACGCTTGTCTAATTCTTCGCCTGGTGCCATTCAAGCTTCCGAAGCTGCTGCAACTTCTGCTTCTGCCAATGCCACAAGTGTGGCTAGCGCCCTCTCTGCTAAGGCTGGAAATCCTGCCACAGTGTCGGCCGGTGGCCTAAGCGCTTGTTATGGTGCCTATGGCAGTATTGTTGCGGCCATGAATGCTTGCTTGACCAGTGGTAACTTTGCTGGCTTTGGTCAGTGTCTAGCTGCTAAGGGTGCTTTAGAGAGTGCTATCGGTGTGATAGCTCCTAAGTTAGTTGCTATGGACGATGCAGCCAAGTCTGGCCTGAGTGGTTATGCCTTGAATGAGGTAGGTCAGAAGACTGGTGGTTCAACGAACTATTTGGCAATAGAAGAAATCAGAAATCGTCAAGCTGGTACTAGTCAGACAGTATGAGCTTGAGCTACGTGATTACTGAGTCAGTGTTTATGGCCAAGGCTTCTGATATAGTATTTTGCCGTGTTGTTTATCTTGCAGGGCAAGTGTGGAATGTATCATCTGTCTAGCTGTTTTCGCGCAAAGTAAATGGAGTACTAATGGCCATTCCCATGAACACCTCAGTGACCGTTCTCTTAATGAGCGGCGAGCAAGTTGATGGTGAAGTTGCTATGGCCGATCAGGGCACATATCTCTGCCTTCGTCGCGAGAATGAAACTCTTTATTTACCCTGGTCAGCAATTAAGGTTGTGCGAGGTCCAGCATTGCCAGAGCGCGGCGTAGGATCTGCCTTGAACAAATATAGCGTCAGTACTTAGAACCAGATTTTGGCTCTTCTAGCCTGTTCACCTTAGATCTGCTCGTCCCAGCGGTTTGTCAGTGAGTTAGCTTCGAACCACTGCTTTATACGCAAGCGCACTCTGCTCTCTCTAAATTCTTTTAGTCGTGCTAGTTCTTCTGGGTGGCTGGACAATACTTTGTTGAACCCAGCTAAAGGGTGTGGACTAACAAGCGCCATGTCCAGAATTGGCTGCAGACTCTTATTTTCGATTGTATTTTGAAAGTCACGTAGATCGTCTTTGAGTTGATTTGGCGCAGGCTTTGGCAAATATAAATAACGCTCTTTGTGTTTCTCAATTTCGTCTGTCAGTTGTTTTAGGTCGTATAGATTTTGATGCACTAATTTGACTGAACCATTTCTGGTATCAAGATAATAGTTATTGTCTGGTGCATCGTCTTGCCAGGCGTGCACTAGGGCTTCCAAGTCGAAGACCAGTTCTTCTTTGAATGTTTCTTCGTCTTCATCTAGTTCATCTAAATCGTCATCGTCGAAGTTATCGAATTGTGATTGTGGTTTACCTGAACTCATTGTAGCCTCTCTATTTAGCTGACAAATTCCAATCAATTAAACAATGCACCGAATCACTTGATCGGCCAATGATTTTACCGGCTTGATCAAGGGCAAATACTCGAATAGGAAAAACCGTGCCAGTTGATGATGTTTTTGAGGCCATGGGCTGGTCTGTGTGTTTCAGTACGAGGGTGCCTTTGGCATCTTTGTTGTCAATTGTTGTGGAGCTGGCATCTGGATATTCAGCATTGTCTGCCTTGAATTTGCTATTGCCTAATCCGATTTCAAATTTTACAGCAGTTGCTGACTCTAATTTACTGGCGTCATAGTTCAGCATCAAAGAATTATCGCGGCCATAAACGGCGGTAAGTCCTAGGTCTTTGAGATCTGGATAATTAAAGCTGAAGGCCGAAAAACGCCTCTTGTCAGGGCTTTGGGCTATGCTCGCTTGAGCAGTCAATAGTGGTGCTGGTGGTGGCACTACTGCTTCTGCATTGGTTGTAGTTGCGCCAGTAACGCCGATTGACTTAACTGCTACATTGGCGCCGGCTGGGAAGCCTAACATGATGTAAGAGGGGAAACCATTGGTAGACCAGCTGGTACTTCTCAATGGAAAGAAATAGCGGTGATATTGATTGTCGTTGCTAAAAGCATCGACTTGGGTTTTACGGTCGCGTGGCTCCCATTCGCTGTTCCAGTTTGTTAGCCAGTGCAATTCAACCGGAGTATGGGGTTTCATTGGGGGGCCGTCAATTTTGGCTTCGACATATAAGTAGTCTCCTCTTACAGGGCTCATGCCTTCGCAATCAATGCGCACTGCTGCACCATTGGTATTGCCGCTTTCGAGTAGCAGATTTTCACCTGTGCTATCGAGTTTGACTGTGCCGTGATAAAACTCAAGAGGTGGTGTAACCCGCTTGGCTATTTGCTGAGCGGTCAAAGAGTCGTCAAAATTTTCATTAGTAACATCGAAATCGGTTTTGACCAAGTCAACTAAATGCTTCTCAAAGTGAAAAGCAATATTACCTATTCTTGCATCGCGGCTTTTGTCTCTGAGGCTGTCTTTTAAGGCTCCGGCTGAGATATTTTGGCTTCTCGGAAGCTTTTCTGAGGTGTCAATCAAGATTGGTTCAAAGGGCGAAATTATCGGCGCAATACAAAGCGTTTGGGGTAAATTGCGGAGGATTAAGTATGCACTCTTTTCTCTACTGCCTAGCAGTTCAATTGACTGAGAGAGCTTGGCCCAGAGTTTTCCTTGTGACTTATAGGATGAAATTTGAGTGTGGGTTAAGGGAATTATAAACAGTAGAGTTGGAACCACTAATAAAAGGCACACAAGCGCTTTGATTGTGCGGCTGATTTGATTGCTTTCGATCTTATTCCATTGAATAAAGAGAGGGCTAGCGAGAGTTGAAGCTACAAGAAAACTAAAGGTTGGCAATATAGGATAAAGCCAGCGTGCGCCAACAAGGGTTTCACGGTCTACAAGGTCTCTATTTAATAACAAGTAAATGAAAGCTAGGCCTACGGTGATACCGATGCGATTGCGAAATTGAATACTTATCATTAGGGCAATAAGAGAAAAGACCAGCGGTGTGGGAATCATTAAATAGCTGAGTTTGAAAGTCTTGTTGTAGTTCTTGTTGATTGACCTGTTGATTGGCAAAAGAAGTGCGCTTATGTTCCCTAGGGGTTTACTCAGCACTGAGAGTTCGTTGACTTCGGCCTGCTCTACTTTAGTCTGCTCGAGGGCTATAACTTTTGCTGGAAGACTTGACGGAGTTAAGAGGCAATTGAAGCTTGAGTAAATTGCTCCGGCGGATGCCCCAATTAAGTAAACGATTAGCACTATCTGAGTGGTTTTCTGTTTGCTGGAATCCTTTTGACTGGCTAAGTTTCTTCTTGCAAAAAAAATGCAGATAGCAGGGAAAAATACTACGGCTGCTAAATGGACTGAACACAGCGAAGCTATCATAGCCAAGCTAGCGGCAGTTGCACTGAGTGCAATGCTGCGCTTTTTGCTGCTCTTTTCTGAAATAGAAAAGCAGAGCAGCAAAAAGCCGATTAGGCTAAAAGTAGTACCAATCTGCAGAGGGAAGCCGCCCAGCCATGATACTGCCTCTGGTGCCAGGGGGCTGATAGCAAACAGTAGTGCTGCAATTGCTGCCGTGGCAATATAAGCCAAGCTTATGTCTGTTGTTTGGCTCTCTTTTAGGTTCTGTGCTTTCAGGCTGGCAGCAAAAAGCAACAGGCTGTTACCCAGGTGCAAGGCTACGGTGGCACTGTGAATCAGTCCGATTTTTCCAGCGGTGATGGCGCTCAAGCAAAGACTTGCTAGATTTCCGTAAGGGCCGTTGCCATCCCGCCAGTCGCAGCCGGAAAAGCTCAAAAATGCCAGACTTTCACGGCTAAATAGACCGATTTGAAGAAGGTTTTTCCACCAGGCTAACAGATAGTGTTCATCGTAGAGCGCTGGTGCTGATAGCGTTGGCAGGTAGAGTATAAAAACCAAAATGGCAATAATGATTGAGACTACAGCAAAAATTGTTATCTCTGGCTGAATGGTTGGAGGCTGTGAATTATTGGGCATTTATGTTTCCATATAAAAGCAAAGCTTTAGCGCACAAATCTAGTGTGGGCAGCTTTGACTTGTTTGTCTTCAGGGTCTTGTTCATAGGCTGTCTTCAGTTCGGCTTCGCCGGCCTTGCGCGCACCTAGCTTTTCGATTAGGAGCATACCAAGCTGATAGTGGGCCTGTGTGTCGGCAAAGTTTATTTCAGTAGCTTTGCGTAAAAGCTTCTCTGCATCTTTGTATTGTTTAGCTTCTGTCGACATCCACTTACCCATTGCTGTCAGATAGGTAGAGTTTAGTGGCTGCAGAGCTATTGCTTTTTCAAGGAGTTTCTTGGCTTCTTGACTGTTGTGGAACTGTTCCCAAGTTAGCATCGCCAATAAATAGTTAGCTTGGGCATTGTCTGGATCGGTGTCGATAGCAGCCTGGTAGGCAAGTCTGGCATCTCCCGGCTTGCCTAGCTTTTCTAAAAGCGTTCCAAGCCGTTCGTGGGCGAGAGAGAAGCGCGGGTCAATAGCTAGTGCTGCGCGAATTTCTTCTTCAGCCCCCTTATAGTTTTTGAAAAGTAATTCTTGCACTCGCGCTAGGCCCAGATGGGCTGAAGCATTCTTTAAGTTGACTTTGAGAGCGCGTTTGTAGAGGTCGTCGGACTCATTGTAGATTTTTTTATAGGAGATCAAGCAGTCTCCTAGTGCCACCATGGCTTGGTCGTAATTTGGATCCATTTGAATTGCTTTGCGATACTCTCGCTCTGCTTCATCAACACGGCCACGCTGGTTGAGCAAGAAATTGGCAAAGAGGTAGTGCGGTGTGCCTTTATCTGAGCCAAGCTCGATACCTTTCTTTAGTTCAACTTCTGACTCCTCTAGGCGTTTTTTGTCTAACGCTAGAATGTTCCCTAACTCGCTATGAATTCTGGCATTGGCAGGAGCTAGCTCTATGGCCCGGCGAATTTCTTTTTCTGCTTCAACTAGCTTGCCACTGCTTTCGTAGAGCAAGTGTCCAAGCGATAGGTGTGCTTCCCAATCATCCCCGTCACTTTCAATAGCTTTACGAAATAGGGTTTCACTTTCAGCTTTGTCTCGACCATGTTTTTCTAGCAAAAGCCCAAGATTGACTAAAGCTCTGGTGTTCAGATTGTTGAGTTCAAGCGCTTTGCGATACTCTTGCTCTGCTTGGTCAACCCGGTTGAATTTGTGCTCATTGATATAGCCTAGCAAATTGTGGGCCATCGAGTTAAAGGGGTCAAGGGTTATGGCCATCTGAACTTGGCGCAAAGATTCTTCGACGTTGCCTGCGCGCAAGTCAGCTAAACTGAGAAGTTCTCGTCCGCGAGAAGAACTATCATCGTTAAGCACGGCTCGACGTGCAGCCTCTAGCATTTCTTTATAGCGACCTTGCTGATCGTATAGTTGAGCTAGAGTAATGTAGCCTTCGATTGTTCCTGGGTTAGCCTTGGTTGCTAGTTCGAACTCATGGATGGCATCCCAGGTTTTGTTTTGTTCTACCAGCTGATTGCCCAGACGAACGTGCTCCACATAGGCAGAAAAATCGAGGGCACCTGCGCTTCCACCGGCGAGCGAACGCGAGCCAGGTGCGGCCGAAGCGATTATGCCATCACCGGGAAGGGCAGTCGGGGCTTCCCGGTTTACAGTCGGTGGTGTTGATAGCAATAGGCTAGGCCCAGAGAAAACACCAGCCATCACTGGGGTTTGTATCTCTCCTTTGTCTTTCAATACTGTTGATTGCACTTTGCTGCGCATGACATTGAAAGCCTGTTCAATATTACTGCCATTGCTTCCTTCTTTTGAGGCTGTTTCTCTTAAGGCATCAATGAAATAGCGAGTAAAATAACTGTTGTGCAGGTCGTCTGACTCCCAGGCTTTTTGGTCTGGTGCGCTGGATGAGATGACTAGTGAACCTACCCCTTGCGCAGCAGCATGGCTATCAACGTTTGTTCTTACAATACCTTTGTGACCGAGCTGGGCACCAGCACCGCTATAACATGTGTCGAGCACTAAGACTATGCGATTGGTATGCACGCGTTCTTTAATCATGCGCAGAAGTTGGTTCATTTCGATGCCTGTGGCAAAAAGTTTGCGTACTTGGGTGTCGTAGGCAACCACATAATTGACGCCGCGAATGTCGGCACCGGCGGGTGAGCCATGGGTGGAAAGATAGATTACAACCAGATCTTTCGGATTAGCCGCATGAGGTAAGAATGAGTCACCAAGAGCGTCCATAATATTGATTTTTGTGGCATTTTTGTCCAGCAGAAGGCGAACATGGTCTGGCTTAAATTTGCCTTGGTTCGGATCGACTAAATAGTCGTAGAAATCGCGAGCGTCTTTGCTTGAATATTTGAGCTTAGGAATACTTGGGTCGACAAAGTCGCCAATGCCTATAACCACAGCCCATTTGTCTTCAATTGGTGCCGATAGGCTCGGTCCTGTCGTTTTAGCTTGAGCTTGCAATTGAATGCTTTCAAGAAAAATCAAGCTTGTAGCCAGAATAAAGACTACTAGAGCGGCTGTCCGGTTATCTCGATTGCTCATGGGTTCAATAGTTCTGTGGAGGGGCACTGACAAATATGTTCATATGATGAACAATCGAGGCGGTAGATCGCATGAACGGTTTATCATAAGATGACAGTTGTGGTGGCGATTATGGTGGCAATGAATTTTGTTTAATGCAGCTGTTTGCCAAGCTCAGATCAACAGACTGCATATACCGGCGGGAATTCGCTTTGAGTGCACAAGGTGTGCTAATTGCTGCCTTTCTTGGCCAGTGCCCCTAAATGAAAAGGACGTCAAGCGTTTGACCTCGGCCCTTGATTGCTCGGAAGCAGAGTTGCCCGTGAGCTTCTTGTCTCCTGCTCAAAGGCAGGCAGGCTTGGTAGGGTTCACTCGAGCACTAGAGAAACGGTCAGATGGGCGCTGCTCATACTTGAACGATTCTGCTTGCACATTGCAGGATGTAGCTAAGCCGGGCATGTGCCAACTTTTCCCTTATTCATTTATCGACACCCCAGAGGGAACTTATGTTGGCCTTAGTTTTGCCAGTACAGGAGTGCTTCAAAATAGTGGGCAGCTTCTAGAAGAGCAGAGTGATCAACTGCTTGGCGTACTAAAGCTCTTTCGTGAGCTTTTTCCTAATCTAAAAGACGAAACTATTAAGGGTTTTGAGCATCTTCAACTGATTGAGGGTGTGACCTTAACATACGAGCAGTTTCAAACAATTGAGGCGCCTTTGCTCAACGATTTGGTTGCGGCTGTCTCCCTGCCTGGACGAAGCGCCTTGAGCTTGTTAGGCAGCTTTCACCAATCTATCGCTCAGTTGGTGCCAAAAGAGAGGTGGCTAAGAAGGTTACCTGGTACTGACGCACGACCTCGACAGGTTGATATGTATATTCTTGACGCTCTTGCTCGGGCCTACTTTAACCCTCAGTCAAAAGGTTCTCTGCTCGATGAAAGTGAAATAGCATTGTCTGTTTCAAGCAAATTCATGGAGCCGCCGGTTGGTTTTAGGTTGCCACTTAACGGTTCTACCTATTCGGCCGTTCAATTTCTTGAAAATAAACTTGGCGCCCTGGATGATGCTTGTGAGAATCTGTTGCTGCGTTTTGTTTACGTGCGTGTTTTTTCGAAAATGTATTTTGGACCTGGTTTTTCGTTGCTATCTCTCATCGCTGGCCTAGGGCATTTAACTACAATTTTGGTTTTGACTAGGCTCTTAGTTAAGGTGCGAAGAATTGACTTCAGAGAAAACGGTCTAGAGGACACTCCAGAAGAACTGTTGAGCTGGTTGATTGAAATAGTCAGACAGATCGATAGTAAGCTCACTAGTGTCAGATATGGTGCTAATACTAGGGCCATGATCGAATTTGTGTTCTTAGAGCAAGAAAGAATTCAACGTTTAATTGATCTTGCTGCCTGAGATTGTCAAGCTGCTGGTGGGTAGATCTAGTTGAAAGGCCAGTGCCGAATGACTTAATGTTTTATTGACTTAAGGTATCATAGCTAAATGCCGGAAGTACCAGATAACGTTCCAATTTACATTTCATCCGATTTTGCCGACTCTGACGCCGATGCTGGTGATGACTCTGCAGCAAGCAGCAGCACGGTTAAAGCACCATCCTCTCGTGAATCGTTGTTAGAAGATCGGTCGGCTGCGACTTGGCAACCTTATCTCCCAACTCAAGCTCCTCAGGATAGAGCGGCGGCGGTGCCCAGTGGGTTAGTTGAAAATGGCAGTGCTACAGAGTCGTTGTCGGCGAATGCGACGGCTGGCACCAGTCAGAGCTCTTCGGGGTTAACTCAGAATCGCAATACTCGTATTTTTGTGGCATTGGCTGCCGCAAATCTACTGGCTTTTGGTGTTTGGGCTGGCTTCTATTTAATTCCGAGGGAGCCAATCAATTCAAGTTTGAAGCCAAGCTTACCTAATTTCTTCGCCGATGCCAGTAAGTCTGAGCACTCTGCCGTAAATGTAATAGCAGCTGTGGCTGCAAGAGCTAATCCGTCGGTTGTGACCATTGATATTAAATTTGCTCCTAACCAGGTTAGTGAAAGTACTAGCAGTCATGTGATACCACCAGCAGAGGCATCTGGTTTAATTGTTCGTTCTGATGGCTATATTCTCACTAACTCGCATGTGATTCATCGAGACAGCGACATCAAAGTTACATTGAATGATAAGCGAGTATTTCCTGCTCGATTAGTTGGTAGAGACGATTTTTCCGATCTTGCTGTTGTAAAAATTGATGCTACGGCTCTACCGGTTCTTAAGTTCGCTGATTCCAAAACTGTTAAACCTGGAGATTGGGCTATTGCTATTGGCTCACCTTTGGGTTTCGATCATACTTTGACCGTTGGTGTAATTAGCGCCATAAACCGTTCTCTTTCTGATTTTAAGAATAGAGTTGATTTGATTCAACACGATGCGGCTTTGAACCTTGGTAATTCCGGTGGGCCGCTGCTCAATATAAATGGAGAAGTGATTGGTATCAATACTGCCATTCGCAGTCAGGCTGTTTGCATAGGTTTCGCCACTCCCTCTGATGTCGCTGCCGAGGTTGCTCGACGACTGATAAGTGACGGTCAAATTCCCCGCGCTTATCTCGGCGTCTATATGGAAGACATAGACCCCGAGCGTACTCGTTCTCTTACTTTGCCATCACATCCAGTGGCGGTAAAAATTTCTAGATTGGCTGCTGGTGGTCCCGCTGAGAAGGCTGGCATAAAAGCGGGTGACATCATTTCTAAGATCAACGGAATAGCTGTGAAGTCAAAGAGAGAGGTCCGTGAGTTGACGCAGGCTAGTAAGCCTGGAGATCGGGTTAACATTGTTGTCCAACGTCAGTCTCAGAGCGTGCCAATAACTGTAGTCATTGGTGATTTGGCAAAAGAGAGTCCTGAATTTTAGTTTTTACGTTACTGCAGGTATGGAACAATGAAACTTTCTGAAAGAGAATGCAAGTCTTGTCGTGGTGGCGTGATTGCTCTCACGGTCGAACAGTGTCTTCCCCTGCTTATCGAGCTAGAGGGGTGGAAGATTGTTGATGATGTTCTGACAAAATCGTACAAGTTCAAGAATTTTCGCGAAGCTCTAGATCTAGCTATTTCAATTGGTGCTCTTGCTGATTCAGTTGATCATCACCCTGATTTACACGTCTCTTGGGGAGAGCTCAAAGTTGATGTTTCTACTCACTCTGTCAAAGGATTAACTGAGTCAGACTTTGTTCTGGCCGCTAAAATTGACCTTTTAAAAAGCTAGTGCGGTTTGGTGGCCATGTAGTACACAGCGGCAGCAATCGCTAGCAATATGACTACTATCAACCATATTGGCACTGCAGGAATGTTGTACATTTCTGCTTTCTCTGGTGCTGGACGCTTTAAGCCTTTACCGCCGCCACCGCCAGCCACTAGCGAATTTGGAGCCGGCCCGCGCTTCTCTCCAGGACTAGGAATAGCATCAAGCTCTCCCCATTTTTCGCTGCCTGCTTCGTGGATTGGTTTCGGAATAGGTACTGCTGTTTCTAAAGTTGCTTTTGGAGTTGGGATGGCGTCTAAGTCTCCCCATTTTTTTCCGCCAGATGCTTCTGCTTCATTTTCACTGACAGTAAGCGGTGCTGCAGTTGTGGCCGCCGGTGAAGGCGCAGCAGCCGGAGGAGCCACAGCAGCTTCCTTAGGTGAACCGATGGCATCTAGGTCACCCCATTTGTTGCCTTCAACTACTCCTAGATTTGCTACTTCTGCTGCCCCTGAACCACCATTGGTAGTCGCTTGTGATGCTGCGCTTTGCTGAGTTGATGGCTGTAGGTCGAGATGGGGCCGTGAACCGGCAGTTACAGTTAAGTGAATCTCACCGGTTGTTTCTTGCGCTCTTGCTATTGGATTGTTTGGAGAGGATGCGATTGGTGAGGGAGCTGCAGGAGCTGGCGCAGGGACTGGAGCTGCAACTGGGGCTGCTGGAGCTGGCGCAGGGACTGGAGCTGCAACTGGAGCTGCTGGAGCTGGCGCTGGGGCTGGGGCTGCAACTGGAGTCGCTGGAGCTGAAGTGGCACCAGGAGCTGGAATAGCATCTAGATCGCCCCATTTACTTGCACCAGGTTGAGCCGGCGCTGTAGCTGGTACTGCTGCAGCTGGTACTGCTGCAGCTGAAGCTGCCGTAGGAGCTGCTGTATTCACCTGCAGTTTGGCCACAACAATCTTTATTTGATTGGCCCAACTTTGCGGATCAAGAAAATCCAAGGCTCCTAAGTTCACAGACGCTCTAACCATATCCGCATCAAGGGAACTCTTGCTCACCACAACTGGCAGCTGGGGATAGAGTTGCCGAGTTTCAGCTAATAGGTTGAGACCTTCCACTGGTTCATCATCGAGATCAATCCAGAGTAGTTTCGTACCTACTTTGATTGCCTGTTCTACAGCTCTGCTGCCGTCGCTTTTCGAGACGGTGGCAATGTATTTCAAGCCTGGTTCGTTCTTAACCAGTCCTTCCAAAATCTCTTGCTTGGCATCGTCGCCGTCACAGACTAGCAAGGTAGGAATGCTCACGATTGAAGTCCTTTCAGTGAATTAGTGCCCATAGTCTACACCTTATCTAACGCACTTTTTATCGACTCGCAGCCGCTTGTGCAACATTGCTGTCAAGCGGGAAGCCAAGCAGTCTGCCGCTGGTATCGATCATGCGCTTGCGCATTTCATCAACAGGCATAGTGTTTAATTCTACGTCTTTGTACATAGATAGCAGTTGCATCGTAGACATTAAACTCAAGTGTTTTTTGCTGGCGAATTCTTGAAGAGCTGGGCTGAAATCTGGCTCCGCGCGTTCTGAGGGATGCTTTGACGACCATGTTTGAGCGATCAAAATACCCTTAGGTTCTGTTTCATATTCATCCCAGAATGCAATCACAGACTCCGCTAGTTGAGCAACCTCTGTTCTATTAGCACCACCTGTGCTGTGAACCACTCTGGCAATAGCTTCGACTTGATCGCCTCGCGATAGCCAGAGTTCATTGATGTTGCTCCTAGACTGCTGCACTTGCCAACCGAGGCGGCTCAATACTTCTTGAGTACCACTCATGAGGGCAACGTTTTCGCCAGTCAACAATATAAGTTTGAGAGTTTCAACTGCGCTAATTCTTGCTTCTACTGAACTCAGTTTGGCTTGCATTTGTTTTATTTGCTCAGCCATTTGGTTATGTTCATTTTTAAGCAGATCGATGAAGGGGAAGGAGAATTCCTCGCACCAGGTAGAAGGAGCAGTCTTTGTCATTTCTTCCATCTTCTTAATAAGTTCCTTTGGCGGTGTAGGTGTTGATAGCTGTTCTGCTGCTGCTGGCGACGGCTCAGATTGTACATGTGTTATCTGCTCCGATGCCAGATTATCGGTTTTGTGGTTGCCATCGCCATTGGTGCCTGCCGGTATCGGGGCAGCAAGAGCTGAACTTGGTGAAGTGAGAGCGGTAGCGATTGGCTGGTTTTGGCTAGGCATGTTGCTTGGCAGCTCTGTGGGCACCGTGGCTTGTACTGGCTCTCTAACTGGTTGAGGCTCTGCTGGTTGTGCTTGAACTGGAGGGGCGACCGGCACTGGTACGGCAGATTCTGCGACCGCTGGCAATGCTTC
>LNEX01000098.1 GCA_001464165.1 bacterium Ga0077546 | reverse complement strand
TATCATTGCTTTGGCGGTCGTTTTCGAATCTTTCGCTCATTGGTACTGTCTCCTTAGAGGGTTTTTTATCCTTAAATTGCGCAAGACTTTCCCTTGAGCAATCAAGAGAGAGCAATCACTATTAAGGTTCTAAATTTGCCGGGTAAAACTGGCCGACTGACACTTGAGAGTATACGCAGACCAATTGTGACAACGCCATACGGCTAAATGGGATTACTACGAACTTGGAAAAATGAAAGTAAATTGGCTGAAATAGTTTTAGGTCGACAGCACCAGTTCTAGCGCATCAAGCTTGATATAGACAATCAGTTGCCGATTAAATCAATAATTGAGTTGTTGTCTTGGGCCAAGGTCTTGGTCAAATCTGAACTTAGCCTGTAATTCTTAGGCTCAGTAAAACAATTCACGGGCTCTTTCACTCGTAGAATTTCATTTGTACCAAAGGACTTAAATGCTTTCTCATTGCCATACGTTGTTGTCAATTGCACCGGAAGTCCATGCAGATTAGGAAACAGAAGAATTCTGCAAAGCTGACTGGTTGAATTTTCGCTTAATCCCATGCCTTGGTTATACCAAAGTTTTCCTACCGCCTTTCCTGGCCTCCGACCGGTTGAAATCCAACCTTTTCCTTGTCTTACTTCGTAGTTAATTTTCTCCGTGTAAACTGAACAACGTATACCGTCTAGAGTTTCTGCCTTACCTTGTTTCCAGGCATCAGCTCTGCCGTCAAGATCTGAGGTGGCCTTAGTTAGAAAGCCCAGGGGCAGAGAGATTTTGCTCAATGGACCTTTATAGATTAGTTTTGACTCTTTGTTCCAGAGGTAACCAGAACCAGCTTTGGCATCAGCCAAAACAACTATGTTTGTATCAAGGAACTCGATTTTGAAACGGTCTCGGTCCAGATATTCGATCGTTCTTCCGAAAGAACCATGTTTCTGTCGAACCAGCCAGATCTCAGCCGAACTCTCCTTGGCAGTATTTGCTATCGCAGAAGGCGCAGCAAGTAATTGAAATATTGTAATAGTTATTATTTGACTCCAAGGAAAAACAATTTGCTTGAGGTCTTGCGTTTCAGTGGCTTTGCGTTTTTGGTAGCGGCTGATTGAAGTCATGTGCCAGCACTCATCGAGTCTTTGGTTCTGTTTCTGTCGAGCTGTTACCTAGAAGCAGTTATTATAATGACAGGATGATTCAAAAAAATGAACATGTTGTTGATTAGTTCTTTTTTGCTTAACACCATTATAAAGCTACCCTCTGAATCTGGCCCAAGTTGAAAACATAGTGATGCTATCGCCTCACCATTTTCTCTGCGGTTTGAACTGGAAATTTCTTCCGCTGAGTTACTCTCGTTTTTACTAACATTGATATGTTAATGTCACAGTCACGACCTTATATTCAGTGGCATGGGCAATCAGTTGAGTTCAAAAGTAGACTTGGCTCTAGTTCATCTATAGAGGTTTGAAAGATGGCGAAAATGGAACAGATCAGCCCCAAAGAGGCAAATAGAGACGTTTCACAGCCAATTATCTATGCAGATTTTTCAGAGAATACCAGTTCTAATTCTAGGTCAATCAAAAGTGAATATCTACCTAGTTTGATCATTGCAGACGGCTCTAGCAGCACTACCTCAGATAGGGATATTACAAAGCCAGCAAGTCTTACTCCTGATCAATCTGCCGAAGTGACAAAGCTTATGGCAGATGTGCTTAGAGGCACGAATGTTATTCCTGAAGAGACCTATAAAACTATGAAGGATTTGCTTATGATGGACGGTTTCACGAAAGAGGAAGTGAACAGTCTAAAAGAAGCAGCAAGAACTGGAGCTGACTTGTCCTTAAGCGCAAATAAGATTGACGCTGGGCTTCAACGTATGGAGCTACTAAAACTGATTGAACTCAAGATGTAATTGGATCTTTGCTGAATTACTGAATTACTTCAAGCGCTTACTTACGCTAAGGGCTCTGTAAGCTTTACTGAGGATGGTTAAAAGGTCCTTTCCGTCTTCTGGCGCACTGGCTGCTGCGCTGAGAAAGGAGAAGCTTGCGCAGTTCATTCCAAATGTGCGTTTCAGAAAAACTGCTTTGTTTGATTTTGTTCTCAGTCTTCTAATGAAGGCCGCTGCTTGAGTCGTATCTGAGTTTTGTAAGACTATCAATTGATGGTTCTCGTCGAGGCTATAGATATTGTCTTCTTCAGGGAGAAGCGATTTGATTTTGTCTATAAGCTCAGGGCTTGAAGCCCCAAGCAAGCTCTTAACCAAAACAAATGATATTGCTGAATGACATTTCAGTGACGCTTTAATTGCTTGATCTAAGTTTTCTGTTTTCTCAAGATTCTCACAGATTTCTATAACTTGTAATCTGCTTTGCTCAGCTTCTATGTTCTTAAGTCTTACGAAACCTGATTTTACAAGCATGGTAATTGCTTCTAGAAACGCGTAATGAGGTAAATGTGATTTCTCTTGCAAATTGACTAGATTGATTTCTTCTGACTCGACAGACTTAAGTATTTCAAGGCAGTAGACGATGTATTTGTGTCCGCAGATTTGTGTCAAGTTACGATTGATTCGCTCTTGACTGAAAAGACTCTCTCTGCGCTTGATAGAAATTGAAGCTAATTCAGGATCCTCTAATAGCAAAGCAAGCTGCTCGCTTCTGTAGGCTGCCTCAAGCAGCACTTTATTTAACGGCAATATCAGTTCTGGCCTTATTGATTTTTCTCTGACTGGTGAAGATCTCAGTATTCCATCATCAGGGTCAAAAGAGTATCGACCTTCTTCAAGCAAGATCATTTGGATCAATGCTTCGCTGCCCGAGAGTTTTGCCCAACGGGAGCGGATGATTTGTCCGTCTACCCACTCTACTGAACCAGTTGTTAGGCGGTTCTCTATATGCAGTTGCCCTGTGGCGCGGCCATAACTAAGTGCAGGAAAGAGCGAGGAGCAAGAAATTGTAGAAAGTGATTTGTCTTCATCATCACTTTCGCTAAGGCTGTCTTCTTCCCATTCATCTTTTGAATCGCTACCTTCAGACCATGATACGAATTGACCTGACTGCGCATCGACCGAACATTTCGATAGCCAGAAGCTAACGGCACTTAGGTCGCTGCTAATTAGTGTGTTTGTGTATTCTTTCACTTCCTTGTGAATAGCGAACTGCCACTGGGGTTGTGTACTTGAGCGATAGCATTTTACTGAGAGTTCAGTGCGTAGTTTAGCTGCCGAGACCTGTTGTTGTTGTTCAATGTCAAGCTTCAAAGAATGGCCAACTTGCTTTCTTGCCTTGAGCCAGAGATCGTTTAGTTGACGGTGAGTTGGTGTAGAGAAAGAGTTTTGCTTTCTATCAAACATTGGGCACCAAGAATCTTTCTAGGAAATTGACAAGTATGCAGTGAATTTGTGTGGAGCTGCCGATAAATGCGAAGTCTGCAGCTATAGCGTGATCGAAATATATCAGTTGTAGCTAGAGTATAAAGTGAAGATGTTTGAGAAAACTCTAAGATATCCTGAAACCTAGTTGTACAGAGGCTTTCGCCAGCGAAACTTTGGCAACGAATAACTTTATTTGTAATTGGATGATGACAGTTTAGTCGGGCGCGGAAATTTATTCTAGAAAGTCATCTAGCTGAACTTCTTCTTTGACAAGTTTGAAGTTTTGAGGAATTTGGAAATGAGTAGGGTCTACATCGCAGAAAGTTACTTTATTTGTGCTGAGCACCATTTGTGGCCCTTGTTCTCGGTCTGTGTAGGTTAAACCGATTGGAATACCATTTTTCAAATTGGCTTGTTCGAAAGGCAAGCCGTTGAATCGCATTATGAATTCGCCAGCATCAGCTAGCTGTGGCAAGTTGCGACCAATTAGAAGAATCGCTTGTCTATTATTTGTTGTCATCTTGTCGCAGCTTATCGTCTCAAATGTCTGAGTCTTTACCTTCTTCCACCTTAATCCCATCGAGGCGTCTTGATTGCCAGTAATCAACATTAGGTTTCCAGCTAGGAAAGGTTTCCAGCTCTTAATAGGAACAAGGCACATTCGTTTTGTGCGGTGATTGAGTAGGAATACTTTGTTATCTTTGAAAATACAGGTCAATTGTCGATTAAGAACGTCAATACGAAGTTTGTTCTTGGTTGTGTATATGTTCTCTCTGCCAAGAATTTTATTAGTTTGTTCGAGCTTATAGCCAGTTTCTCTTGATTGTGCGGCCGATTCCGGACTGCTGATAATAACGATTGAAGCTATCGTCGCAAGAAACAAAAGCAAGAAAGTTTGCCAATGGCTGTTGCCGTTCATCTGAGTCATATCGAGAGCCTTTCTTGTTTCACGTTACTGGTTGGTGCCAGTGTCTTAGCTGATGTTGCGGCGACGTTGAGTTCATTGTACCTATTCAACCGCCAGACGGTCTCGTATGGATTTGTCACAAAGGAAACAGCATAGTGCTGTTGTCAAGGGTCGTATTCCCCCCACTTAACTTAGGATCAGTCAAATGGCGAAGGGCTCAGAAGTTGCTCGTGCACGTGATAATGGCGCCACTCAAGCGGCAAGTGAGGCAGCTGCGGCTGCTGCTCGAATTGCCGCAGAAATTGCACGTCAGGCTGAAATAGCACGGCAGGCAGAGATTGCTCGCAAGGCTGCCGAGGCCGCAGCGGCTGCTGCCAAAAAGGCTGAAATCGCCGCCGCTCAGGCTAAGCTCGATAACAATAAAGATCATAAGCCGCCATCGAAGTCAGAGTCAGACAAGAAGACAGACTCAGACAAGAAGGCAGAGTCAGACAAGAAGACAGAGCCGGAGAAGAAAGTTGAGACAACGCTTGATTTTACTAAGCCCATTTATCCTGTTAAAGAGTCGAAGCAAGACAAAGTTGAGAGGAGCGAAACAACTGAGAAAGTTAAGCCGCAAGATAGACCTTCCGATGAAGTAATAACCGTTACTGCCAAGAAATTGCGCGAAGACTTGGCTCTACAAGAAGGTAAGTGGATAGGCGATATACGAGGTGGTGACAGCAAAAAAGTTGAGGCAACACTTAGTAGCCTGCCCCGTGATAAAGAGACTATGCAACGTCTTGAGATTGCATATACCGAAAATCGTGGTGGCAGTTTGGTAAAAGACCTCGAGTCTCAATTACCAAAAGATGATGCAGCGCGGTTTAAGGCTACCATTGAGAATCCTGAGAGTAAGTTTGCCCGCATAGAGACAGCGACCCAGCGGCTAGCTGAGACGGCCGCTGACAGGCAGACAAAAGATTCTTTAAAGCCAATCACCGATGTAGTTGGGGTCGCAAACCTTGGCGTGAAGTTAGTCAGTGAGTACCAGCGTTCTGAATCGGACAAAGAGCTTACTGCCGGCCGCAGAGAATTGCGTGAGCAGGTCTCAGTAATGAATAGTACTGAGATAGCCCAGGCCAATAAGGAGTCGCTTGCCAAGAATGGTAAGTCTTTAGAGCAGATATTGCTTGAGACCCCAGGGCTTCGAGATGAAGACAAAAAGGCAATTTCAATCTATTTGAAAGGAAGTGACGAGCGGGCCAAGAATCCAGAGTTGAATGCTGAGATTGCCAATCTGGCTGTTCAAGCTAAAGACATTGATATGCTCCGCGAAGGTTTGGGCAATAGTTCGCAAGCAAGAGAACTTTTCAATAAGCGTGGCAATGCTGATTTACTGCCAACTGTTTTTGAAGGGAATAATTTAAAAACTGCCCAAGATCTAGCTAAGTATGGAGAAACTCAAACAAGCACTAAAATAGAGTTTCACCAGAGCCTATTTGGCACCGACGAAAGCGGAGTGCGCGAGTCTGTTAAGTCTATGAGCACGGAACAGCGAGAAGCGCTTCTACGTGGCCGTGAACTGTCGAAGTTGGATGTTTGCCCAGCCGACACTTCTGCCCAAGATATTGCTTCGATGGAAACCTATAGAAAGTTAGAGCAAAATCTCAACAATAGTTTCAACCCGCGGGTTGCTAGTGATATCAAGGCTCAAGCTCTATATGGCGATAACATCATCTCTAAGCTGGCTCAGACCCATTCAGATGGAGTGCTTGGTATTGGCTCTGGTCATGATAAAAAAGATGTTTACAGTATTGTCGATAAGCAGCTAACACAAGAAGACTACAACAGACTGAAGACTGATAAAAACTTCCGCTCTGAGTTGAACCATAGTCTTAGTAGCTATCTGCCTAAAGATGAGCTAGAGCGTGTCAATGTCATCATCGATCGCAAGTTAGAAGCTGGCTCGTACGAAAAGTCGAAAGAGGTAGGTCGGACAACAGTTGAAAGACTTCAAGATTTGGGCAAGGGTGCTACTGAAAGTGACCAAGGCAAAGCGATTTCTGATATTTTGACCATGAGTGTGGATGAGAGAACTCGCTACAAGAAAGATGCAACTTATCGCACCACTCTTGATGCCCAATTGAACGAAACACTCGGGGAGAATAGTGATAGTCGCATTGCAGCCCAGAGGTTACTTCGTCAGACAATCGATGGTAAAGAGCCAGCTCTTACAGCGCTAGATAAAGTAGTTGTTGGTGGGCTAAATAACGATAATTTGCCAAAGACAATAGATAATATCGAGAGTTATTTGAAGTCTGATCCAACGGCCATAGCTCGTCTTAAACATCCGCTGACAGAAGAAGACAGAGCCGTTAAGCAGCAACTTGAAAGAAGTCTTAGCCAGGCAGTTAATAGATCCGGAGAAGTGATCTACAACGAGCAAGGCGGGAGTAATTTTGATTCTATTTACAGACCGCTTGCTGAGCAACTTTTTGAGAAGAATGGAAAGGTCGACATCGGTGAGAAGCTAAGTCACACAGAGCGCGATCTTGATGCTTACAAATCATTGACAAATCTATCTGCTCAAGAAAAAGCTGCTTTACTAAACAACAATCCCCAGTCTGAAGAAGATAAGCGAGTACAGAGTCAAGTATACGGAAGGTTCGATAGTGCAGCTGAAAAGCAGTTA
Organism: bacterium Ga0077546; assembly: GCA_001464165.1. The sequence continues at coordinate 3,397 of LNEX01000098.1, read as the reverse complement.
GCTCAAGAAATCATTACCACTGGTCAACTGACACCGCTGGCCCAACTGCGAGCCGCTACAATTACTAGTCAGTCACTAAATAGCGAAGAAATAGGGCAAGTTAAGTCAATACTAGAGCAAGTCAAGCCAGAGCAGCGCAGTCTCTTCAATGATACTTATGCCAAGACGTATCAAAGTAGCTTGTCTGATATCCTCACAAAAATACCGAGTGAAGAGCAGTCTGCGGTAAAGGCTTTACTACAGGTTGGAAAACAGAATAGTGCTGAACAGTTAGACGTTTTAGCTGATGATCGCCGCAAGAGTGAATCAGGTTTGCTTGGCGGGTTTGATTCTGGTGTGAAGGCCAATGCCATTGAAAACGGTTCAACTTTTGTTAAGGCAGTGGAGACTGCCAGCGCTAAATTTGAAGACTTGCCCTTGGCCAAACAGCAAGCGCTATTCACCCAAGCTTCTGAGGGCTACACAAAATGGCAGGCGGACAAGGCTGAGCGGGCAAATCAAGTCACCGATGGTGTAATTATTGGTGGCTCTCTTCTTCTCACTGCTGGTGCTAGTACTCCTGTGGTACTGGGTGCAACGGTCGCTGGTGGCACGGTTAAGGTGATTGGCAACAAAGCGCTTATTGGTGACGGCTATGGCAACGTTGAAGAAGTGGCCACTGATTTTTCGAAGGGCTCACTTAACACTTTGTTGAACACCTTAGGGCCAGCTCAAGCTGCTAGTGCTCTTAAGCTCGGTAACAACATTTCGAAGGAAGCAGCAGAGACTGTTGTTACCAAATTAGGCCAGGAGAGCCTTGAGCTTGGCGGTACTAAGCTTCTTAAGGAAGGCAGCGAGCAAGCTCTAGAGCAAGAGTTAAGGCGTGCTGTGCAGAACTCAATTGTTGATGGCAGTGATAAGGTTTCTCGGCAAACCATTAAAGCAATTGCTGCAAAGGTTTCTACGGAAGGAAGTGAGGAAGTCGTTGAAAAAGCTCTCACGCTCTCTCTGCGAGAATCCAGCGAGACTCTAGCAAAGCGTGGTTTTGTTGAAAAGGCTGGCACCGAACAAGGTCTGCATTTTGTAGCCGGTTATGGTGGTGGCTTTGGCAGTGGAGCTATTGAGCGTCTATCAAAGTGGGACCCAGCCCTTAGCGCCAATGAGAATATTAAACGCACCTTGGCAGAAGCCAATATAGGCGGTGTTACTGGCGGTGTTATGGCTGTTGGTCTAAATGGCATTCTAAAGACTGGCAGCTCGCTCATCGGCAAGCTCGGAGATGGAGGTACGCCAGTGGCAACTCTGGACGACGCTGCGCCTGTGCTGCGACCAGAGACACCGGACGGTAAGCTACAGAAGCAAGGTGTTGAGTCGACCGACAGCAAATTGCTGCGACAGAATCCTGAAACTGCGATCCTGGCAGAAGCTAGACCGGTAGTTAAGATCGATGCAGACATTGAAATTGGACTGCGTCGGTATGAGGTAAACGGAGAAACCCATCGTTTGCAGTTTGCTGGTGGATTCTTCTACAACCGCTTTCCCCGGGCTGGAGAAGAATTGACTGATATCAAGGTTCACGTCACGGGCAATTCGCCCCATGATCTTGCCAGACTTCAAGAAGTATTAGTCCCTGCGCTTAAGAACGATCCTGAGCTGGCTGAGCTTGTACCCATCTGGAAAACTCAAGATCCTCTTTATGGAATCAATCATGCCGAGGCACATGGTTCTAAGCCTACTGGTGAGGATCAAGGCGCCAAAGCTTTCACGTTATATTTCAGAAGTCCAGCTGATGCCATCGCAGCTCAGAAGCGCATTGATAGTATCCTTACCGAGGCCAAGCTTGGGCTTGAAACACCCATCAAATCTGGCAACGTAGATACCATTAATGGTGCCTCCAATAGAGTTGGAATTGTAAGAGATCGTTGGGAAATCACACAGCTTTCAGGTGGTAGTATTGCTGCAAAAATAGATTTGCCTATTGTGCAAAAGATTGAGTCTCAATTCGGGTTGCCCTCCGGTAATCGGCTCTCCGAGGCTCAACTTAGGCAGGTTGAAAAGGAGTCTGGTATTTTGCCCACTTCTCTAGGTTATGACCGGTCCGGAAATCTCGCATTAAAGGGTTATCAATCACAGCCTCATCGTGGCGGTATTTATTTAACTGAAGCAGGTTCTGGTAAGGAGATTGGTACTCTGACTGACCGTCCAGCAATGTACGCGCTAGCCAGGCGGTATGATACAGATCCTGCAGCTCTAGCAGCTGGTAAGCTCAAATTAGACGAAACTCCGTCAAAGCCAATATCAGTGCGCGAATTTCCTGTGGTTCACAACCATCCGAAAAATGCAGCTCTTTTGTCTGAAGCAAAACCAAATAATTACCTTGTGCTTAGTGATGGCAGAAAAATATCAGCTTCTAGCTCTGAGATTACTCTTGGTCGAGACCCAGGCACCGATATAGTCTTTTCTCAGGATGATGTTAGTAGAAGGCATGCGCGCTTGAGTATTCGTTCTGGTGGTGCAAAAATTGAAGATCTTGGCTCGACAAATGGTACATACGTAAATGGTGAGAGAATTCACACTGAGGTTCAACTCAAATCCGGCGACAAGATAAGACTTGGTCATGGAGCTGAGTTTGAATTTAAACAGACCTTACCGGCGAGCCTTGAGTACAAGGGCAAACCATTAACGTTGAACAAGCAAGAACTTCTTCTAGGGAGAGATCCACTGACTGACATAAACTTCACGGATGGAAGTGTCAGTCGCACCCACGCCAAGATCACGAAGCGTGGCGAAAACTACTCCATCAATGATCTTGATTCGTCTAATGGTACATACGTAAATGGCAGGCGCATAAATGCGGAGACGCCTTTGAAGGAAGGCGACCGTATAAAATTAGGAAATGATGCTGACGAAATTGTTTTCCGTGGAGAAGCAGAACTGGAGAGCGAAGCCGTTCTACCCAGACAACTTATGGAATACCAATTGTCAGGCAGCGGGGGAGATACTGTTTTGAGTATCGATGCCCAGCGGCAGTCTAGAGGGCTTGTCGAAAACTTTGAAATTTCTGAGAAGTTAGAAAATGGCTTCCAAGACATCGGTCACAATGCCCGGCTCAAAGCAGATGGTAGTTTTGACGATCCGTTGAGACCAGCCATAGTCGTTGATAGATCTCAAGATCGTGTGCTTTCAAAGTTTATCGAAGATGCCAGGGTGCGTTTTGACCATCTTAGAAATGACCCTGAGGCTCTTTCGCAGGCTCTTTCCAAGCATGTAAAAGAAAGTATGACGCCAGGTGGCTGGTCGCAAGAACAGCTAACAGAAAACTATCTTCGCTTCTCAACTGAAACTGCTAACAAACGTGTTCTCTTGGGTGAGTTCCTCGAACAAGCCAGGTCCGGAAAGGGTGGCGGCGTATGCAATG
>LNEX01000097.1 GCA_001464165.1 bacterium Ga0077546 | reverse complement strand
AGCTAAAGCCGACTGGGTTCCCGTGGTCTACAATTTAGTATCAGTTGGGCTAGTTCGATTATCAAACGAAGTTCAAAAGAAAGAAGCTGCAGAGTTAGTAGACAAAGACATCGATGAACAGGCTATCGCCGCTGCTATCAAACCGCTAGCGCGACTAGAAACCGAAGTTTTTACCTATCCAGTTTTTCAGTACTTTCTCAAGCAAGAAATGGCCCGATACACCGTAGATGCTAAAGCCTTCACATTAATGGTCTTTGACTTGCTGATAGACACCCCTAGCGGCCAAGAGTCAATGCCCCTAAGTGCAGCGAAAATAGCCCTTGAACGAGTAAAGGGAATAAAACGAGAGATCGATATATTAGGACATTTCGAAACTTTCGATTTTGCCATGATTTTGCCGCAAACAGCAACTCGTTCTGCTGGAATTGTGGCACAACGTATTCTAGAGAGAGTCAAAGGAGAAGCAATCGCTTCATTGGGTGCAAACCATAGCCAAATCAACATTGCCTTTGGCTTAGCCTCATATCCCCAAGACGGCAAGACAGCAGGCGCCATAATGGCAGCTGCAGCAGAAGCAAAAAAGCATGCTCGCAAAACGAGCATTGCCATAGTGGAGTACAAAGCCATGACTTAAAAACAGATAGGGAACAGGCATGTAAAGAGTTTTTTTAACGTACTATGGCAAGCATTAGACACAAGCCCAAAGCGAACGACCCCCTAAGCGAGAGTAAGTAAGCCAAACATGGCTCTAGTCAATTACGGCACCAAAGAAATTACATTCAAGCTCGTTTACTACGGCACAGGCTTGGGCGGTAAAACCACCAACCTCAAAGTAATATACAGCCAACTTTCACCCCAAACCCGTGGTGAATTAGTGAGCCTCGCCACTGAAACAGAGAGAACACTCTTTTTTGATTTTATGCCCCTCGACCTTGGGCTAATTAATGGCTTCAAAGCACGCATTTCAATGTACACAGTGCCGGGTCAAGAAGAATACAACAAAAGTCGCAAATTGATTTTGCGTGATGTAGACGGCATTGTATTCGTGGCCGATTCAAGCGTATTGCGCTCCGAAGAGAACCAAGCATCTCTGAAAAATATGATGGACAATTTGAAAGAATACAACCTCACGCTGCAGGATATTCCTTGGGTCTTGCAATACAACAAGCGTGATATCAGCAACATGATGACGGTTGAGCGCATGGAGGCTGAGTTGAACAAAATGGGAGTGCCAGCCTTTGAAGCTGTGGCCTTAGAAGGCAAAGGGGTGTTTGCCACTCTTAAAGCCATCACCAAAATGATGCTCAACCGCGCTAAAGGCGACGACTAGTAAAAATTTCGTGAAAGAATCGCTTGCACAGCCATGTCGCGAAGAAATGAGCTTTCCATAATTATAGACATGTGCACAGTTGGCGCAACCTTGGCAACTCGCCGAATCTAGAAAGCCTTGCTCTGCCTCGCGTACGCAACTTGGTTAAGGTCTGTAACTTACATTAGTTAACAGAACTTACGCTATTTCGTCTTAAGCAGAGCAATAGACTGAAGTGTCACTTTTCCCTTCCCAAACAGCCTAAATTAAAACTTCCACCGCAGCAAACACCACTTGAATTGCCAGAGCAACCATCAGCCCAAGCTGAAAACATCAGCATAGCCTGGATTAATTTGGATTGTCGTGGTTTGGTGGTTTGGTAGTTTGCAATCGCCACATTACTGGCGAAGGGCAACTTGACGAGGCCCACCTGGGCTTCTATCGGACAACTAGAAATATAACAAAGAGGTCACCATGACCCGAATCACCATATGCGGTATCGCCGCATTACTTTCCTGCACTATCATCGGCCTTCTCTTCTATCTGCAGTCGGCCCCCAAGCAGCCTGACTTCGCTCCGGGTACAACCGTACGAATATTCCTACCGGAACAAGGCAGCCTAGAAAGAATACGCTACGAGCGCTACGCCCCAGACAAAGTCAGTCGCACTGTCACTGATATCGAGTATGTCGATGGCAGCAGCGAGCAAATCACTTACTGGGGCGACAACAACCTGCGGCGCACCTCAGTCAAATACTTCAAGCAAGCAGACGACGACAAGAGTAACAACGCTACAAATGGCACACGCGCTAGCAACCCGAGTCAAAGCAAGCAGCTGAAAAGCAAGGCGACTTTTGATCATCGCACCGGCAAGCTTTACACCAGCCATCAAGTTTATCGCTTAGATGGAACCCTAGAACGCACTGGTGAGCTGCTCGAAGATGGCCGCTACAAAACGAGCTACTATTGGAGCGACGGTAAAACACTGTCACGTCAACGGATATTCAGCCAGAGTCGCACCTTTGAATCGGAGCAGATCTTTCGCGAAGATGGATCGCTTTTTGCTGATGTCGTACAAGGGCAATCCGACCAAAGAGAGATCGTACTCTATTGGCCAAACGGTGCGCTCCAGGCTAATTACAGCAGCAACCTTGTGAACGGTACCCGGGGAACATACTACGCAGAAGACGGCGTAACAGTCGTTTGCGAGTTCTACCGCTCTTACTGGACCAGTGAAGAAATTTACTACTCAGCTGGTCACGTCTGGCAAAAGCGAATCGCTTATCCGGGAAGTGGCTCACTAATAATTAGCCTGTTTGCGACAGATGGCAAATTAGTTGCCGAGCAATTCTGGAAAGTGCGACCGGCCTACAACGACAGACCGGGCTACAAGGCCCTGTCATCAGTGGCGCTCTACCGCGACGGGCAGACTAGGCCCTATCTCACCATTGCCGCTAGTAATGGCAAGCCCGACGGTGTAAACGAAGCAGGTCAAGACGCCAACGGGGTACAGATAGTCAACCCCTCCTACCTGGTTGAACCAACCAGTATTTCCGTTCCAGAACCTGGCTTAACTGAGCGCGGAGCGCCAAAATTACTCTACGACTACGAATGAGAATTGAGTC
>LNEX01000096.1 GCA_001464165.1 bacterium Ga0077546 | reverse complement strand
TTTTAGATGGTCTTGAGCGTCCTTTTGTATTGCAGGAGGACGCTTAAATTTTACTAGTAATACTTGAAAACCTCCCTGCCATGGGAGAATCCCCGTTGCCAAAGAGTAAAAGCGGCACTAAACTCTCTTTGTTATCGACTTTTGAGAGCGTTGGCAACCAAGCTTATGGATTTCTGGGCAACACTACTTCTATTCGCATTTATGGCAGGAATCATGGGCTGGACCACGACTCCGTTCATCAACGCAATCTTATGGTACTGCGACTGGCAGGATGGAACGGACATCAACTGGGGCATGGATACTGCTTTCTCTGTTGCTGTGCCCTTCGCCTGGATGTTTGCTCTGTTCGAGATTATTCTGCTCTACTGCCAGTAGAAAGCGCTGATGCCCTTCGCTTCCACCAACTACTAGAGCTAGCTCGGCCAGTATCTCTGCTGCGGCTGGTAAATCGAGCACTTGAGTCAGCCTGGCGCGATACGGTGCTGCTCCGACTATTCCTTTTGTGTAATTGATTACGTGCCGGCGCGATTCATTGACGCCAATGCGCAGGCCTTTATATTTGACTAGGCCAACGCTGTGCAGATAGGCGCAGATAAGCTTTTCAACATCATCGGGCGGATCGTCCAAAATGCCACGATCGAGGTATTTGGTAATGCGGGGAATGAGCCAGGGGTTGCCCAAGCTGCCTCGAGCTACTGCCACGCCGTCGCAAGCGGTGATTTCAAGCAGCCGAAGAGCGTCTTCTGGCGAGAAAACGTCGCCATTACCAAAGACTGGAATGCTCAACGCCGCTTTGACCTTAGCAATGAAGTTCCAGTCAGCTTTGCCTGAGTAAAGTTGGGCGCGGGTGCGTCCGTGCACAGTCACCATCGAGGCGCCCGATTCCTCAACCATCCGTCCAAATTCTACGGCGTTACGGGTGCTATCGTCCCAGCCCAATCTAAATTTGACTGTGACTGGAATCTTAACGGCGGCTTTTACCGTACTTATAATCTCTCTGGCCAGTTCTGGTTCTTTCATTAAGGCGCAGCCGTCTTTGCCTTTGGTGATCTTGGGAACTGGACAACCCATATTGATGTCTACGAAGTCTGCCCCACGCTTTTCTGCTAGCTGGGCGGCGAAGGCCATTACATCGGGTTCATGACCAAAAATCTGAATGCCGATTGGATGTTCGTTTTCAAGTAAATCCATGATGCGAGACTCAGGCTTGGCTAAAAGTGCACGTGAGCTGACCATTTCAGTAGACATCATGCATTCTGGGTCAATTCTTCTGACAATTTCGCGAAAGACTACGTCAGTCACGCCAGCCATGGGCGGTACGTAGACGCGGCTATTCAAGGTGAAAGGGCCAATCTTGACTGACATGCCATTACTTCACTAGGCTACAGATCACTGAGCTACAAATTAGAGTTTACAAGAAGACCGAGTTACTATGTGATTTAAGGCACTAATATTACGTTCCCGATAATCTACTGATACTTTATGAGAGCTTCTGATAACCTCTCATAACTTGATGACAAACGGTTTAGACTTCGCTATTACTTTGGAAATAAATTGAAATTCGTTAACTCAAATTTTTCTGGACTTTGCCTTTTGGCTTGCTTAGTAATTACTTGTTTGCTGCCCATCTCTAGCAGCGCTAGAGCAGCGAACGCCAAGACGCTTGTGCAAACTTCTGGTAGGTTGGTTAATCTCAAAGGCGATGGAGTCGCCAATATTCCAGTATATCTTTGGGAGCAAAAGGGCGAAATTTCGCTTGCAGCGAAGACTCGCGCAGATGGTGGATTCAATTTTGAGCATCCTATTTGTGGAACGCTCACCCTTGAAATATTGCCGCCTCTCAAAACTAGCTATGCGAGCGCTCTAATTGATGAAGTACCAGGCGATCAGAATCGTAAGTTTATCGTTGAAATGCACAAGGGGCATCTAATTACTGGCCATGTCGTCCACGACGACAAGGGCCTTAAGGGCGTAGTGGTTAGAGTCAAACCAGTTAAACTTGATAAACAGGGTAGTCAAATTGATTACTCTAGCTTGGAGCGCTCTGAAATGATTCATGGTGGAGGTACAACAACCACTGGTAAAGACGGCGTCTTTACCCTTATTCTCACTCCTGGTCATAAGCAATTGACTGTAATCAATAATAAGCATCCGGGGGTCAAGAAGAAAATGGAACAAACTTTGACGGTGCGAGAGAATCAGAATATCGGTGCATTGCATCTATGAAAATAGCCTATTTTGATTGCTCCTTTGGTGCCGCGGGTGACATGCTGGTGGCGGCTTGTATAGATGCGGGTGCATCACTGGCAGTGCTAGAGGAGCAGCTGGGCCGACTCAACTTGCCAGATGGCAGCTATAAATTGGTCAAGAGTGCAGTCAGTCGTTGTAGTATTCGTTCTACCAAATTTGATGTGCAGCTTCTGGCTCATGTTCATACTGATTCGCTCAATCATGAGCATTCACCCGGAGGCGATCATAAGCACCGCGATGATCATGATGATCATCATATGCGCGGGCTAGACCATAGCCATGAACACAAGCACCATGACCATCGAAATGTTGAGCCAGAGCGCTCATTGAGCGATATTTTAGCCTTGATTGAAGATTCGAGTTTAGAGCCAGTTGTTAAGAAGATGGCATCTGATATCTTCAATCGTCTTGGCTTGGCTGAATCGCTAGTGCATGGCGTTGCTGTTGAAAAGATTCACTTCCATGAAGTTGGTGCTATTGATGCTATTGTCGATATTGTCGGATTTGCTATCGCCTACAATAAATTGGCAATTGAGGCTGCGTATGTTTCTGCCCTGCCGCTGGGAGGCGGTACAGTTCAGACAATGCATGGTCTTCTTCCAATGCCTGGTCCAGCCGTACTGAATTTGTTGAAAGAAGCTGGTGCCCCAACTCGTGCCTTTGATGTCAACTATGAGTGCCTTACACCTACGGGGGCAGCCATTCTCACAACCATATGCCAAGGTTGGGGACAGCATCCTGCATTCTTGCGAATAAATAGTGTCGGTTATGGTGCCGGAACAATCGACCCTGCTAAGCACCCAAATGTGGTGCGCTTGATAGTTGGTGATTCTTATGACCTTTCTCACCCTTCTGAAGTTTCTACTACT
>LNEX01000095.1 GCA_001464165.1 bacterium Ga0077546 | reverse complement strand
AAGCCTTCTTTCTGCTCTTTAACACGCTCAACCACGACTTCGCCAGGAAGACCAGCGTTGTCAGCGATTTGACGGACAGGAGCTTCGAAAGATTTGACTACGATTTCGAAACCAGTGCGCTCATCACCATGTAACTTCTCTTTTTCTTTTTCAAGCTTTTTGGAGATGTTTAGAAGTGAGGTACCGCCACCAGGGACATAACCTTCTTCAACAGCGGCGCGAGTAGCGTTCAAAGCATCTTCAAAGCGAAGTTTGCGATCTTTGAGTTCAGTTTCGGTAGCAGCACCGACTTTGATAACTGCAACGCCACCAGCCAATTTGGCCAAGCGCTCTTGTAGTTTTTCTTTGTCGAATTCGCTATCTGAATCTTCGATTTGGCGTTTGATAACGCTAATGCGCTTCTCAACTTCAGCCTTGGTTTCGTTGCCAGCAACGATTGTGGTCTTGTCTTTGTTTACGCGAATTTGGCGAGCTTTACCAAGCATTTCAACAGTGACGTTTTCGAGCTTGATACCAGCTTCTTCGGATACAACTTGACCGCCAGTAAGAATAGCAATGTCTTTCAACATTTCTTTTCTACGATCGCCAAATCCAGGGGCTTTGACTGCGCAGCAAGGAAGTACTTTGCGGAGGTGGTTAACAACCAAAGTAGCAAGAGCTTCGCCTTCTACATCTTCTGCGATTAGCATGAATGGACGGCCAGCGCGAGCAACTTTTTCTAGAACTGGAACTAGGTCGGCAAGCAAGTTTACTTTCTTGTCGATGCAAAGGATGTAAGGATCATCCAAAACTGCTTCCATTTTCTCGCCATCGGTGACGAAGTAAGCAGAAACGAAGCCTTTGTCGAACTGCATGCCTTCAACAACTTCGAGTTCTGTTGAAAGAGATTTGGATTCTTCAACGGTGATTACGCCGTCTTTGCCTACTTTTTCCATTGCATCAGCAATGATCTTGCCGGTTTCTTCGTCGTTGCCAGCAGAGATGGTAGCAACTTGAGTGATCTCAATTTTGCCTTCAACTGGCTTAGCAATGCGTTTGATTTCAGCAACAGCCATTTCAGCAGCTTTGTGAATACCACGACGGAGAACCATCGGATTAGCGCCAGCAGCAACGTTACGCAGTCCTTCTTTGACCATAGCTTGAGCTAGCACAGCTGCAGTGGTTGTGCCGTCGCCAGCATTGTCATTGGTTCTCGAACAAACTTCACGAATCAACTGAGCGCCTGCGTTCTCTAGACGATCTTCGAGTTCGATTTCTTTAGCGATTGAAACGCCATCGTTGATGATCTGTGGAGCGCCAAATTTCTTTTCTAAAACAACGTTGCGACCAGCTGGTCCCAAGGTCAACTTAACTGTGTTGGCTACATGGTCAAGACCACGCTCAAGAGCGCGACGTGCATGTTCGCCATAAACAATTTGCTTAGCCATATTTTCGTTTTTCCTTCCTATTCTTTATAGGGTTGATTACTTTATTGAGCTTGAAGAATTGAATTAACCGACTACAGCGAGAATGTCACGCTCAGTCATGATTAGGTATTCAACGCCTTCGATTTTGACTTCAGTTCCGGAGTATTTAGCGAACAACACTTTGTCGCCTACTTTTACTTCCATCGGTGTACGGTTGCCTTTGTCATCAACGCGGCCAGGTCCTACGGCCAAGATTTCGCCTTGCTGCGGCTTCTCTTTGGCAGTATCAGGAAGGACAATGCCACCCGAAGTTTTGTCTTCAGCGTCTAGTTTTTTCAAAACAACGCGGTCAGCCAATGGTTTCAGTTGAAGCTTGTTCGCAGATGCAGTAGCCAAGGTTCTATCCTCCTATTACGAAGATTCACTCGCAATTTAAATGTGTAGTGGAGCCCATCTACTCATTCGCCTCTTTAATTGAAAGGGGAATAGGGAGATTGCTCACAACATGAAGTGTATAGACCAAAACCAAGACCAGCGCTTGATTGGCTATATTTCTTAAGATTTAGCCATTACCTAAAAACACAAAGCCCCAGAACACTTTTTAAGTGCCTTTCTTCTTACCAACCAGACTACCAGGCTTTGCTAGCCAAGTAGCATATTCAGGAGTGGCTGTCAGGCGGCTTTGCAAACGCGCTTGCCTTTCAGAGATTACGGCCATCTTGGCTTGACTGGCCAGGTCATTCCAGGAAAGCGAACCGCTTTCACTATGGCTTCCGGTTTGCGCCCCCTTAATGCGGTCTCGCCCTTCAAACTTGGCTACATTAAGTGCCTGCTCAGCATCTCTTAGTAGCGAAGCGGCGCTATCGGCATTGCCTGGGAAGGTCGCCACACCAATTGATACAGTGATCAAACCGATACCTGGCGCTGGCGACTTGCGCACTTTCTGGCGCAATCTCTCGGCCACCTCAAGAGCATTAGAGTGACCTGTTTCTGGCAACATAATGGCAAACTCCTCACCACCATAACGGGCAGGCAAGTCAATATCACGCAAGGTCAATTGAATGGTATTAGCAACATGCTTAATTGCCTCATCACCGCGGTTCTGACCGAGCATGTCATTAATCTGGCTGAGATGATCAATATCAACCAGCAGCAGTGCCATATCACGACTATGGCGCTGGGAGCGATCTACCTCTTTAGAAAGAGCCTGTTCAAAATGCGGCCGAAGAGTTATTAGATTCATGAGAGAGTGCAATATTGAGGGATGTGGAAACTTGCTTGGTCAACGACTCAAGCAGCTCTATCTGCTCGCGCTGAAAAGCACGAGAATCAGTTGAAAATACTTCTAGTACACCAATTTTGCGCTGATCAAAGACAAGTGGCAGAGCCACTGCACTGGCAAAAGGCCGGCCGCCCATAGCCCGAGGCAAACCAAATGGCTCCCTTGAGCCGTCGCCTAGAACCTCAGTCTTGCCTGAACGCAAACAACTACCAGCAATAGACTTGCGCACACTCATGTCAAACTCACCTAGACTCTGGCCGTCCAGACCTTTGAATGCTGCTAGCTGAAAAGAGTCGTTGGTCTCATCGAGCAACACAATCGCACAACTCGGTGTGTTGGCCAATACTAGTGCTGTATCAGCTGCCACTTGCAATACTTGTGTAATTTCAAGAGCACTCTCGTTTAAAGCGCAGGTAGCGGTATAAAGAGTAGCCAATCTCTCGCGCTCATATTCACTTCGGCCAAACATAACAGCATTAGCTATGGCGATAGCACAGAGATCAGCCAATTCTTGAAGAAACTCTCTCAGAGCAAGAACCTGATTATTATTTACTTCCATTAAAACAGCACCAACGAGCATATTGGCAGTACTCATAGGTAATGCCAATTGGCCATTGGAAGACTCACGCTTCATAATGGCAGCGCTGAAATCAGGGGCAGAAGCTGCATCTATTGCGGCAAAGCCCGTACGTTTCTGATAGACATACTTGAGCAAACTCTCAAGGTTAAAAGGAACAATTTTGAGCTGGTCTAAAGACCCTTCTGTATAACCCTTAGCCGCCATGAGCTTGAAAGACATGCTTTCATTGTCGGCCAGAAAAATTGCTACCTTAGCCCCACCAGCTAGTTCGGTAAACATAGCAACAACAGAGTCTAGTACGTCCTTCAAGCGAAGCGATGAGGTCAGCGTTTTCTGCAATTGCACGAAGCGGGGCAGGATATTCCCATCACTTGTCATCTAATTCACTCCAAACCTTATATAGTTTCTCTTGGCTTTCTTCCACAGATCAACAAGAAATTCACTATCTGAATTTTGTCACTTAAAAGGATAAACTCTCAGCAGAAATAGTACTTTGTTTTTTTACCGACTTAAACAAGGACACTCACTTGAAAGACAAACTAGAAGATAACGAAGAAACAAGCAATTGTCTTTTCTGCAAAATTGGCAGCGGCAAAATTAGCTCTACATTTGTCCATGAAGATCAATACTGCTTTGCTATCAGAGACATAACTCCTCAAGCACCCAACCATTTGTTGGTAATCCCCAAAAAGCACTACCGCAATATCGCCATGGTCAACGACAAGTTGTTGATGGGAGAATTGTTTCAACAGGCAGCAATGATTGCGGCAAAAGAAAATTTAGACAATGGCTTTCGCCTCGTAGTAAACACCGGTGCCGATGGCGGTCAATCAGTAGGCCATCTGCATATACACGTACTCGGTGGTCGCAGCATGCTCTGGCCGCCAGGCTAGTCAGTCACACTGAAGATTGGCCAGGCATCGGTCTTTCAAATCAAGAGCGTGATTTCAATGAAAATTTGTATAGTGCCAACCAAAAGTGTCGGTTTCGCAGCCCACTGATTTGGGTATTACTACTTTGTAGGGGAAAAGCAAAAGTTCAAAAGAACTTCTAGCACGACGGGGATGAAGGCCATGGTCACCAAAGAAACAACAGATCAAGTTCTCTGGATGGCAGACTGCTATAGCCTCGCCAAACGTTTTCCCAATCCACATACCTGGCTGTCTTTGCTAGAGCCAGTTGAAACGCTTGACATTGAGAAGCTCAATCCTTTTCACTATTGGCTTTGGATGGAAATTTGGAAAGCGGCTCAGCTAGCAGAGAAAGACAAGGCTGAAGACGAGCCTGCTATTGCTGCTACTGCTAAAAAAGCCATAGCCGGTCCAAGTACAGCTAAGTGCCCTTCTTGAACTAGAACATTTGTGCTGGCGTTGTTATAAAACTGATTAAACGCAGGCCCCAACCGACTCAAGCATTCGGATTTGGACCTGCGTTTGATTAGCAGGTCCCAACTTCTTTGGGTCGGCGTTTACTCTGTCTTCGTCCTTTTTTTCAACCTGGACAATACCGGCCGGTGATACGATTGCGCCATCAAGGGTGGTTGCAGTGGCGATTGTACTATTTGGCCACAAAATTGTATCGACTAGCCTACAATCAGCTTCTACAACGCTGCCGGCGCCAATTACAACATTACCTCGCAAAATCACACCAGCTCTAACTTCGGCATTCTCTCCGGCTATAACATTGCCAGCAATTTCTACAGTGCTGTCAATGACAGCACCATCGGCTAAATACAGAGAATAGAAACCCCTCTTCTCATGACGATATCCCGGTAGATTGGCTTTAAATTGGCCAGACAAAACGTCAAAATTAGAACTTTGATACTGCTCAATAGTACCGACATCAGACCAATAAGACTCAATAGGTACCCCAAGAACAGGCAGCCCAGCCTTAACCAAACTAGGAAACAGCTGACGACCAAAGCCATAGTCACCACTCGCTGGCATGTGCTTGAACACTTCTGGTTCAAGAATATAAATTCCAGTGGAAGCCAAATTCGAAAGAGCTTCTTCCTTACTTGGTTTCTCCTGAAAGCCAACTATAAAGTCATTTTCGTCGAGCACCGCTACGCCAAATCGACTGACATCGGCAACTCGTTTCAAACCAATTGAAGCAATTGCTTTTTTGCGCTTGTGCTCGGCGACAATGTGTGAGAGATCGGCGTCAGTAAGCAGATCGCCCATCAAGACAATGAAAGTTCCATCTTCTAAAAAATCTCGACAATAGCGAACCCCACCGGCATCGCCACTGAGCTTTTCTTCGACACGAAATTGTATATTGGTACCAAACTTCTTACCATCACCAAAATACTCAATAAGACATTCAGGCAAATAGTGCAGGTTAGCTATAACATCGGTGAAACCGTGAGCCTTTAGAAGGTTTAGCAAATGTTCCATCACCGGAAGATTAGCAACAGGAACAAGCGGTTTGGGCAAACATGCGGTGAGCGGGTCGAGCCTTGAGCCGACTCCTGCCGCTAATACCATTGCCTTCATTGTGTAGGGCCTCCAACAATTTTTCTTAGACTTGAGCTTTGGACTAGATAAGACCACACAAATGACAATCTACCTAGCTAATCTATCTAATGTGCCAAGCCCATGGCTCTAACTAATGTGCCAAAACCCGCGGGCCTTGGCACATTATGAAGATTGCCTAATGTCCAACTTAAACAGCAAAATGGTCTAAGCAGCTTCAGAACTCTCAAAAACTCTACGCGTTTTCTCGATCTGTGCTTGGTAGCGGTTAAAGTCTTGTTGATAGCGTGACTGAACGTCATCTTTCTGATCGGGCTGTGCCTTCGGTAGATTTGCCCCACGCGCGCACGATTTATTTTCTTTCTTATTTGTTGCCATAACAATATTCTCTGCGTTCTAAATTTGTAAGTGATGCCTAGATAATGCTCTTAGTGACGTAAATTGGCCGAAACAGTTTCAATGTGTGAGTTCTGTGTTCTTGTTCTTATTCTGTGACTACACTGGATATAAATACCGCAGACGAAGTTAAGCAATCACTAAGAACCTGCCAAAAACTTGAGCCAAAAATAATATATCACGAATATACGCTCCAGGCCACACTTTTCAAGTGCAGGCCAAGAGGAAACGTTCTATTCGCAGCGCCGCAAGCTTGCCAAGCGCCTGCTCAAGCAGCGGCAGCAGCTCCCGGCTCAGTTTCAGGAAGCCTAAAGCTAAGCGCTACAACAATTATCATGCAGAGCCCGCCAGCTAAATAAGGACTGAGATAGCCAAATTTCTCGAAGAGCGCACAACCGACAATTGGTCCAAAAATTCTGCCCAAGGTAGAAACTGATTGTCCCAGCCCTAGAACACCACCAACAGTCTCTTCTGGAGCCAGTTTCGAAATGATGCTTTGGTTGCAGGGATTGTTTATACCAGAGCCGATTGAAAGCAAAGTCATTGCCAGCCCCAGAACTATCCAACTGTTCGTCACTGGTGTGAGGAACAGCCCAGCAGCAACAAGGAAAGATCCAACAGTGATAAGCTTCTTCTCACTGTACTTCTTGGTCAGCTGGCGAATCATGCCACCTTGGACAATGACAATGAGAATACCTATATAGACGAAGAGAAGCCCGTTTTCTTTAGGACCCCAGTTGTAAAGCTTAGCAGTTAGCAGCACAAGAGTCGCTTCCATGTTGGCAAAAGCAAAAGTAGAAACAAAGAAAATCAAAAACGATACGCGCAATTTTGCACTAGTAACATTCTTGAGATAGAAATCAATACCGAGACCAAAACGATCGTTGCCAAAAGAACCTCTCTCTTTTGGCTCAGGCAAAAGGAAAAATGTCAAAACTAAGTCAACCAAGCTAAAGCCAGCAGCAACAAAACCGACGAAGCCCAATCCATATTGCACCAAAGACAGCCCAAGGCTGGCCCGAGGACAAATCCAAGACCAAAGGCGGCTCCAACCATACCCATACCCCGGGCGCGGTTCTCTTTAGTGGTGATGTCGGCAATGTAGGCCTGAGCCACTGCAATATTGGCATTACCAAAGCCGGCCATTAGAGAAGCCCCAAATTAAGTAACCAGCCAACGACGCCGCTAAGCTTATCAAGAGAACTGGCCTTCGACCAATCCGATCTGATAGGCGTCCCCAGAATGGCGTGAACAAGAACTGCATAATTGAATAACTGGCAATCAACAAACCGACCATAAAATCGGAGGCATTTAGCTGCTGCGCGTAGGTCGGCAATATGGGAATGACCAGCCCAAAGCCCATGAGGTCAATAAAGACGGTCATGAAAATGAGCAAGAGCGGTGTTTTACTGGTTGCGGACGACAAAATTTAGGTCTCCTGAGAACTGGCGGTTATCTGAACCGAGGATTTATCTTTTAATTCTGTCCGCTTGGCGGGTGCTTTGCTACCTTCGCAAACCTATCTGAAGCAATTTAAAGGCCCGCGAGAGATGTAAAGGCCAGCTCTGCTTTGCTTTAACCCACTCAGTTAATATTTGCTTTTCTTATTTCTGAGATATTAAACTAGGCGAATGTACGATATTCTGGTCTTAAATCAGTTTTTAGACACAAATATGTTTGCAGATTTCCGCTCTGGGTAATTAAAGTAAGGATGGCAGGGGGGAATTAGCCTGTTGGCAGGTCATTTACTACTTACTAGAAAGAACTGGCAGCGCTAGCGAATTTGTATGAAACTTTGTCTGATTTGTAACTTTCAGACTGCTGGCGAACAAGACATCTGCCCGCGAGATGGTTCGTCAATGGTCACCGTTGGTGATGATCCCCTACTCGGAATGGTGGTGGAGGGTCGCTACAAGATTCAATCGGTGATTGGCCAAGGCTCTGCTGGAACCGTCTATCGAGCTGTCCAAGAATTGATTGGCCGCGAAGTAGCGGTCAAAGTTCTACACGACTACCTTGTATCCGACGACGAGTTCATCAAACGCTTCAAACAAGAAGCAAAAGCATCCAGCCGACTTAATCATCCGAACATCATCACCATCTATGACTTTGGTGTGATTCCCCAGGGTGGTGGTCGACCTTACATAGCTATGGATTTGCTTAATGGCACTCCACTTTCCGACTTCATCGCTGAAGTGAACCATATTCCACCAGTTGAAGCCGTACCAATTTTTACTCAAGTTTGTGCCGCCCTAGCCGAAGCCCATAGACAAGGGGTAGTGCACCGCGATATCAAACCCGAAAACATAGTACTAGTTGAACGTGGCGGGCAGAAGAACTTTCCTATAGTGGTCGACTTTGGTATCGCCCGACTGGTTCAAGAAGAATCAGACCAAGCAAAAATTACACGTACAGGAACAGTGTGTGGCAGCCCCACATACATGAGTCCTGAACAGTGCACTTCAAGTAAGGTAGACCACAGAAGCGACATCTACTCATTGGGAATCGTTTTTTACGAATCACTCACTGGTGAAGTGCCTTTCCAGCACGATGAATTGGTGCGAGTAATGGCCATGCATCTTTCAGACACACCTCTACCACTAAATGAAATGAGACCAGATCTCAATTTCCCTGAAGCACTAATGCAAGTGGTACACAAGACTCTTCTCAAAAATCCTAATGATCGCTATCAAACCATGGATGAACTTTCTCAAGCGCTCGAAGACGCTATGAAAGAACCAGAGAAGCCATCTGTTGCTACAACGCAAACAGTACACAAAGACATAGCACCAGGACCATTAGCCCAAGACGAAACTCTGCAGCATCGTAAAGAGTCTCGCGAAATGCTGCAACAGCGACCGCTTACCCGAGAAATGCTACTGCAGCAAAATGCCACTAATCCTGCCTCGGCTGGAGCTGGCGTTAGTCATGCTGGTGAAGAAAATCGCTCGATGAGTAGTAATTACGCCGATCAGGTGGCGGCTTATAGAGACGCTCAGCGGCATGCCGATGTGTCCAACAGTCAAAACCGCAATTCTACGAATTTCTCGGCCGGTCGCGGTGGCGCCACTGGTGCAGCACAAGCTCTTCGCCTGGTGCCGATTATAATAACAGTCTTGCTAATTGGCGCAGCTGTAGTATTCGCCCTTACTTCAGCTCAGTTTCAGGCGATGATGCCGTGGAACAACAAAAGTGCAGAAGTAAAAGCAGTCAACGATGACGACCCTGAGGCCCTAATAAAGGCCGGAAAGTTAGCTCAAGCAATCAGTTTAATGAAAGCTCAAAAAACTCAAGGCAAACTATCACCAGAGTTAATTGATAAGTACTACACTACTTGCGTTAGCTTGGGTAAGCTCTATATGAAAGACAAAAAGTACACTGAAGCTATAGCTGTGCTGCAGCAAGTCCCAGCCAAGTCGAACCAAGGTCAAACCGCTAAGAATCTATTGGCCAAGGCAAAGAAACAGGCACACTAGTCGAAACTAAGCTTTGTAGAGCGCAACTAATGAGCCGCTAGATTTAGGTTGCTTTAGCAGAAGCTGCCAAAACGTCTGAACTTATCTTGGCGATCTTTTCTTACTTGCTCGGGTGAAAGCCTCATTAATTCGGTCATTTGGGCAACGATTGCGTTCTTGAGATTCTCAGCCGCGGTCTGATAATCGTGATGAGCCCCACCTAAGGGCTCGCTGATAACCTGATCTATAACTCCAAGCTGGAGAATTTCTTTGGCTGTCATTTTCATGGCCTGACAAGCCTCTGATACTTTGTCATTAGAGCGCCAAAGAATAGATGCACAGCCTTCTGGCGTAATTACAGAGTAAACCGAGTGCTCAAGCATCAAGATGCGGTTGGCTACACCGATTGCTAGAGCTCCGCCAGAGCCACCCTCACCAGTGACAGCTGCCACCACCGGTACCGTCACTCCAGCCAACTCCATCAAATTTTCGGCGATCGCCTGCGATTGATTATGCTCTTCTGCTGACAGCCCAGGATAAGCACCAGGCGTATCGATTAAGCAGAGGATCGGCAGATGAAACTTGTTAGCATGATGAAAGAGGCGCAGTGCTTTACGATATCCTTCTGGCTGCGGCATGCCAAAATTGCAATGCTGCTTGTCGCGCAGAGTACGTCCTTTTTGCGTACCGACCGCCACCATTTTGATACCATCAATTTCGAGCAAGGCACCAACCATAGCACCATCGTCTACCCCTTTTCGATCACCGTGCAGCTCCACCCAAGCAGGATCCCAGGTTGAAAAATAATCGCGAGTATAGGGCCTCTGTGGATGACGAGCGATAGCCAGGTGATCGATTGGTCTAAGATTTGAATACAAGGAACGCTTGAGCGAATTGTATTGATCTTGCATGCGCTCCAGGTCACCTTCCAACTCTGGATTGTCCGATAGCTGCTTTTCTAAAGCTTCCATATTCTGAGCAAGAATAGCCAATGGTTGCTCAAACTCTAGTGGTATCGGTTTTTTTTCGACAGTAGCCATTGCACTCCAGCCTATTGATTGACTTATTGATATTGAGGGAGGAAAAACTTACGGTTAAGCACTACGTGCGCACGGCGGTTGAAGGTTCACCACTGACTTTTTTCTCAGGCACAACTTGAGGAACTGGTTTGTGAAAAGCAATCAAGCGAGCCAAGGTCTCTTTAAGCTTATTACGGCTGACTACCATATCGACTTGACCATGCTTCAGCAAATACTCAGCGGTCTGGAAATCGGCAGGCAATTTCTGTCTGATTGTTTGTTCAATTACTCGTCTACCGGCAAAGCCAATCCTAGCTCCCGGTTCAGCAATGATAAAGTCACCAAGCATGGCAAAACTAGCGGTCACTCCGCCAAAAGTAGGCTCAGTCAAAATTGATATATATAGGTTACCGGAGTCGGCAAACGACTTGAGTGCTGAGCTGGTCTTGGCCATTTGCATCAAGCTCAAAATACCTTCTTGCATTCTGGCACCACCCGAGCTGCTGACCACGATCAAGGGCGAATTACGCTCCATGGCGGCCTCTGTTAGGCGAGTCACTTTCTCACCCACCACCGAGCCCATAGAGCCACCAAAGTGGCCAAAGTCCATGCAGCCCAAAGCGGCATCATGACCATCGATACGACAAAGGCCTGTCAAGACTGCCTCACGCAAGCCAGACTTACGAGTAGCTTCGTCTTGTCTCTTTACATAAGCCTCAGTATCAAAAAATGTCAGTGGATCTGACGAGCGCATGTCAGCATCTAACTCATCAAACGACCCTTCATCGGCCAACTGCTCAATGCGATCTAGGGCACCAACACGAAAATGATAATCACACTTAGGACAAACATCTAAGTTCGTGCGCAGGTCGCGGGTATAAAGTAGCTCCCTACACTGAAAGCACTGCTTCCAGAGAGCACAATACTCGTCCGTTGTCAGGGGCTGCTTAATCACTTCCTGAATCTCTTTACGCTTTTGGCGGCTAGCGAACCAGTCTTTTAAGTCCATCTCTTACAACTCTTCCATATGATGGGCGCGGGGGTGCAGATTACTGCTACCAGCAATACTGACAGTAATACACGCAAAGGGTGATTATAGCACTACGATACCTGGCTAATTTGCCCAACATCAGTACTGTGGCTGTCTTTAAACAATATTGCAGGTAGAATGCCCTTAGAATGATGCGAACTTAATCAAAACAGCCCCCGCAGAGCAGAAAAGACTATGTCAAAACGACATCAAAGCATAAGTAGCAACAATGACACAGGCTTGTCCCACTTCTTTCTGCCAGAGCATACTTTTAGCAAGGGTAGCGGACAAGTTGGGAGCCTCGTAGAGCTCGATGATGCGGCGACCACTCATCAATTGATGCACGTATTGCGCATAAAGTTAGGTGATTTGGTACGACTATTAGACGGAAAAGGCAATATGTGGCAAGCAAAGGTCTGCCGGATAAGCCGCAGCACTGTCACCTTTGCTCTTTTGGAGCTGTTAGCTGACGCTCAGACAAGAAACCTATCGAAATACCAAGTGATCAGCGCCCTACCATTGCTCAAAGGGCCACGCTTTGAGTGGGCCCTCGAAAAACTGACAGAACTGAACGTCGATGGCATCATTCCATTTGCCTCAGCTCGTACCGTCGTTAAAGCCAGAATGAAAGAAGAGAGCGAGGGAAGACAAAAGCGTTGGCAAAACATCATAAAAGAAGCTGCCGAGCAATCAGAAAGATTACTTTTACCAGTTCTGCACCATCCACTTGCCCTCGCCGACCTGCTCGCAACAACTGTCTCAGACACATCAACAACCCTAAATCTGCTGTTGTGCGAACGCGACCAGGCACCAAATTTGGTTCAATATCTCAAAGCGAAAATCGGCGACGAAAGCACCCTTGACAGCCAGGAGAGCTTTCGCATTGTCCTACTTGGTGGCCCAGAAGGCGGTTTCACCGAAGAAGAAAAAGAGCTGATTTTGACCAGCGGTTTCCAAAAAGTATCACTAGGTAGCACTATTTTGCGAGGTGAGACGGCTGCCATTTTGGCCGCCGGAATTAGTTCCGCAATAGCCTCAACCTTAGACTAAAGAAATTTAGTGCACCATTGGAGATATCACCACGGTCTTTGCATACGGCATACACTCAGCACCAATTAAATGTAGGCAACGCAACCCTGATAGCTAAAACAGATATAGAACCCACCCACTGACAAAGCACCACCGGGCCGCCGCGGCAAAGATAAATTTTCTGTGGAGACTTGACAAAGGGATCTTATCCGAGCGTTAATAGTAGGCGTTGGTGGTGGCATCGGTGGTGATGCTTTTTTTTCAACCGCCACAGACTTAAAAACTTCTGGTCGCACGGTTTGCCCAAAGAAACCGAAAGTAGCTCGCTAGCCAAATGCCTGACCAACCCAGTATTTACCAAACACCTCGAGGGAACTCAGCAGTGGCCGCCAATCTCGCAAAAGTGAGAGAAGCTATCGACGATCAAGCCGTGAGGTTGATCGCAGTGACCAAGCATGCCACCAATACTCAAATCGAGGAAGCATTTTCTCTCGGTGTCAGTGAGTTTGGAGAAAGTCGCATACAAGATGCCTTGAAAAAGCGCGACGAGCTGCCACCACACGTAGCACTAAATTCAAATTGGCATTTTATCGGACACTTGCAATCGAACAAAGTCAAACAAGCTGTTGGCAACTTTGCATTGATTCACTCCGTAGACTCTCTCAGTCTGGCTGAAGAAGTTTCTAGAATAGCTTGCCAAAAAGGCACCACTCAGTCGATTCTCCTGCAGGTCAAGATTTTGGCTGACGATTCCAAATCAGGATTTACAAAAGAAGATCTTCGCAAAAATCTTTCAACCATTCTGGCTCTACCTTCTATAAAGGTAGAGGGTTTGATGACAATCACGCCTCTAACAAATGACGTGAAGCTATGGCACGAGAGCTTTAGCGGTCTTCACTCGCTGCGCGATCAACTAAATTCAGAGTTTAGTATTTCCCTCAAAGAACTCTCAATGGGAATGTCAGACGACTGGCGAGAAGCCATCATATGTGGTTCAACTATGATTAGGCTCGGTCGAGCAATTTTTGGCAATTAGCCACCTGCAAGTTTTCACAGCGGCAACAAGAAACGTAAAAGTAAACACGAAACAATAGACAATCAGCGGTATAGACAATTTTAATAGACCAATAGGGTAAGGAGGAAAGTAGTGAGCATCGTTCAAAAGTTCAAAAGCTTCTGGTTTGGGCCTGCAGATAACTACGAGCGCGAGGATTTCGAGGATCTTTTTGAGACTTCCGACGACGTTTACGCTACCAATGGACAACTAGCACTCGATCCGGTTGCACACGCTCAAGAGCCTGTGAAGCCAGCAAGAGTTCACCAAATGCTTCCTGGCACCGGCGCCAAAATATTGGATCACCCCAATGCTCAAGCCGTCAGCGAAGTTCTGGTTATTGAACCTAGACAGTTCGAAGAGTCATTGGATATTGTTGAACATCTTCGTGGTCGCAAATCAGTCCTTCTCAATCTCCACATGCTCGACAACGAAGGCTCACAGAGAGTAGTCGATTTCCTATCTGGTGCTTGCTGGGCCATTGACGGCCACCAACAGCGCATTGG
>LNEX01000094.1 GCA_001464165.1 bacterium Ga0077546 | reverse complement strand
AACCAAGAACATAAAAATGGAGTAGAGAACAAGTTAGTGACAAAAGACGGCGAAAGTTTACTTTGTAAAACAGAGCACTGGATCATTGACTGTGGCTTGAACCCCGTGCATAGTAAAAGGATCGAGGGAACATAATCCATGTTAGATAGATCGTATAAAAAGAGGTCGGAAAGCCCGAAGGTTAGCGAATAGATAGATTTCGCAGTGTTCAGACGCAGCGAAGCTGCCGGTTAAGTGAGATTATTCATCAGTCGAAACCTCCGAGAGGTTACGACATTACCACCCCGGAAAAGAGCTGGCAGAATAGAAAAGATGGTAGGGAAGTGGTGATGGCAGGATAAAGGGATTCAGAAAAAACCTGGGATGCCAGTGCTAGTAAGCATTGAACGGTATACCGAAACACTTTTGTGGTATGAAAATCCAAGATTTTCTGAATATACGGCCGTTGAACGTAATACCACATGTGAAACTACGAGTTTTACACAAAAAGTAGTGCAATGGTTGGGCGTCGCAACGTTATGCCGGGCGAACCTGTGCCACCCCGTTCGCACCAGCAAAGCTGTGCGCTCACGGGGCGGTCGCTTTTTTTTTGACATATTTTGAAACTGTCTAACTGACCTTGCTCTAATAGTCGAGTCAGTCATCAGGAGAAAGAGAACGGGTAAATCGTTAAATCAATTTGTTAACTGCCAATATTAGTGTAGTGTCAAGGTATAGACATTTAGAATTGGAGAATGAGTCAATTAACCATGCGGAGAATCCTAATTGTAGTTTTTCTGGCCGTTGTTCTCAATGTAGAGACTGCTCTAGGCTCTGAGGATAGAGAATTTATTAAGTTGCGGAATCTTGGCTCCCCGGCTAAGGAAGATGTAACTCTATTGCCTTGGTTTCAAAACAGCGAAAGACTGATACGAGCTCAAGCTGTAAGAAAATTGTCACCACAAATAAAGAATGGTCGTTGGCCAGTGATAGCTTTCCGGTTGGATTCGACTGGCAAACCGATAAACTTCGTGGTAATCACGAGTTCAGGTCTAAAAGCTGTTGATCGCAAGGTCATAAACTGCATTAGTAGTGTGAAGAAGTTTCCATTGCCTAACAATAGTAGTCCATTTTACAGAGGACTGATTTTTCGTGCCTCTAGCATTGATTCGATTTCGTTGAAATTGTTCTGGCTCCGTTATGTTCCGAACTTTTTCGACCGCCTAGATGCAGGCGATAAGGCAATTTGGAGAAGTGAACAAAGATCGCTTCAAGACCATACACCAGGTGTGTGGCACTAGCATATAAATGTAGTGGATTGAGAACATCAGAGCTTCGAATTGAGATCATCGGCGATTTTGTATTCGATTAACAGAGGCTATCAGTGTGTTGCAATATATTTGAGACCAGCCGCACCGGTTCTTTTAACGCCTAACCTGTAAGGAATACGTTTTTTTCTTTCTACTCGGGTTTCTTTGTCCATCAATCGTAGCTGAAAAACTTGCAACCAAGAGATAACCACGTCTGCAAACTCGACTTGACCCTGGGGCCCCTTGCGTCCGCTATTGCGGCAGCCGCCGCAGCGGTGTGCGCGCCGAAAGCTTGAGGCCGCGCGAGGCTAAGATTATTCTAGCGGCGCTTCCCTGGCTGCCCGGCGACAAGCCTAGCGGACGCAAGCCCAGCGTCAAGTCAACTGTTTCACTGATGTTTCAACACTTCTATCTTGCCTTCGCTTGGAAAGATTTTTGATGGTGTGGCCAAGGCAGCTTGGGCATTTATCATTGCTTGCCTAACTGGATCTTGCGTAAGCCGAGCATACATGGCTGTAGCTGCTTGAGACTTATGGCCTAAGGCTTTACCAATGATAGTTGGGCTGACTCCTTGAATGGCCATGTAACTGCCAGCGGTGCGTCTGAGATCGTGAATTCGAAGGTCTGTTATTTCCGCTCGCTTGAGCAGTCTTTTCCATGCTTCCTTTGGATTTCCCATGTGCGAGAATTCGCCGGTCTTGCGAGAGCGGCGATCTGAGTAGAAGACCCAGACATCATTTCTTTTTACGTCGTGATAACGGCGCTTCAGTATTTCCATTGCGCTTGGGGTAAGAGGCACTGAATGCGAGTCACCATTTTTAGTCTTTGGTATTGTCCAGGTTTCAAGCTCAAAGTTGATTTGGTCCCAGGCCATTGCTAGAACATTTGATCTTCTCGCCGCAACGAACAGTGAGAGCCAAAAGAAATCTCTCCATGTTTCGTTTGGTTCATCGGCTAGGGCCTGAGCAAAGCGCGCAAATTCGTCACCCGGTTGTATAAAGCGCTCTCTTGATTTAGTCGGTATCTTATCTACGCCGATACAGGGGTTATCGCAGTAAACTAGGTCTTTGCGTTTGCCAAAGTTAATTACAGCTTTGAGTTGATCGAAAGAGCGGTTTGCGGTGTGCTTTTTCTTGCGGCCTTCACCAGCCAGGTCATAGACCCAGGCTTGAATATCACTTCTCTTTATTTTAGTGATTGGTTTGTTGGCCCAGCGAGCAAAATAACGTCTGTGATTTTCGACAGCTTCTTGCCAGGTCGAAGTTTCATGCTTGGCATACTGCTCTATGTAGGTTCGGAAGAGCCGATCATAAGTAAGTTCGCCAAGTTCTATCACTATCGGGTTTTTGCCTTGGCCAATAATGCGATTGAGTTCGTCTGCTTTTTGACGTGCCTGCTCGATTGAGAGATCACCGAATCGACCAAGAACAATTTCTACTAGAGTTCCTGGATTTTCATTGTTGGCAGGTAAGCGCCTTTGGAAAATGAAGGCCTTAGGGCCAGATTTCATAAGCCGAAGCTTCAGGCCCTGGGTCTTAGGGTCTGGAATCAGTAGCCATTTCTTGTCTACTGGGCACTCTGCCTTGCTTAGAGAGTCAATTATGAACTTGATTTTTGTCTTCATCGTTCACCTCTAAATCGATTATATCGATTCTATCCCAACAATGCAGGTGAAATTTTTGACGTTTTTCAAGATATTGCCGGGTTTTAGTGCCATTTCCATCCCAACAATATCCCAACTTTGGAGGGGAATTCAGAGGAATGATTAGGAACCAAAATATACCTAAAATGCGCTGTAGGTAAGTATTTTGGGGAATGTTGGCGAAAAATGGTAAAAGTCCCGAAAGGCGCATAAAACCATTAACCCACTCATTTACACCGAGGGGGTTGGGAGTTCGAGTCTCTCATCGCCCAATAATTATAGGGAGCGGTTTTCGAAAGAAAACCGCTTTTGCTTTTGGGGCTATTGAAATTATCGTCCCAACAATATCCCAACTTTTACCGGAAAACATTGGCAGTAAAAGAAGACTTTAGTAATGCGCTTCGGAGTGATTGGGCGTTGAGTTAATGAACTGAGAAAGGGCTGCATTTATTGCGGGCCTTTTGCTTTCTTACTATTGATAGAGTTGCACCATATTCGGTGCAGGTTCGTCATGTGATTTACTGAAGCAATTAGACGAGTACCACAAAAGTGGGCCGGTTTTCACTTGAGGACTGGCTCAACAAGTGGGCCAAGGTAAAGCAGGTAGAATGTAGAATGCTGCCTGCTTTACCTCATCTAAATCGATTACAATTGACTTTTCCGAGACACAAGTAATTATGCTACCGAAACTTATTCATGACATTAGACCAATCAAGCCTCCGGCAGGTCTTTGGGATGAGCGTACTCTTCTTAATCAGGCAGCATTTAGATGGCTCTTTATGCTGCGTGAACTAGGCTTTGCACTTCCAGGCTTTGATTATTTGGACTTTTTGATAATTCATACTCCGGGTGCACCAGCTGATATATTTCCGCAAGTTGCCTCAGGAGAGTCAAGCTCCATGCAGCGAGAAGTTCATTGTCAAGTCAGATCGATACCTGGCTCACTGGACGAAATTTTGAAGTTCATAAATGATTGTATCTACGCCTGTTTACGGTTGGTTTGCAGACAAGATTCAAAAGATTTGGAAATTCTTACTAGGACTCACGACAAGTTGCAGGCATCTGGTGAGAGTTTTCAGATTGTTAGAAAGGTGGTTAGAAACCGAGCTTTTGAAGTAAGTCTATCTATCAGACCGTGCGGGTTGTACCCATCTGGTGGAGAGATGATAGCTGCAATTCTACAATGCGGGGAGTCCGCTAAAATCTATTCCGCTATGATGTTTGAATATTGCTCCTACTGGGATATCAAGACACTTCTTGGAAAAGTATCAATAAACGGTGATGTTCTAGAAATTGTAGGTTCTAAGGAATGGGTCCAGAAACGACCGCAGTTGCCTTCAAGAATTTTAGTGTCGTTGTCGCAAACTCTCGCAATTAACAATGGAGCCATTTCCTTCCTATCTGATGTTTCTTTGATTAAGAAAGCACTCAAAGATTATGATTTGTCTTGGTAGTTGTTGTACAGGAACTCTTACAATCGAGGCGCTGCTAGCATTACAGGGAGCGTGTAGACGATTTGTAGACGTCGACGCCAGCGATTTGGTGGCATGATCAAATAGACTTCCACCCGCGATGCCAACAATGAAATTAAGCCCGGGTTGATTTCTCTGAATAAGAAAACTAGTTTGCAGGTTCTTAAAGACGCCGCTATGCAAAAAGTAACTGGCAAGCCTTTAGTGCGGGAATTTAGACGAAGCCCAGTCACTGGGGAAGTTGGACCGACTGGCCCTCTTAGCGACGCACTGCAACGAGCAAAATTGGGTTTATAAATAAGCATTGATAGCTAATGCTTCAAGCCTAATTCCTTATTGAATTGTTTAGGTGAGTATTCCGGACCAAACTGATCGGTGATTCCGGAGCAAGCTGATCACCTTCTCCGATTCAAACTGATCAGCGATTCCGGTCAAACTGATCACTTGCAAGAAGCAGATAAATCTAAAAACTTGACGCTGGCTAACCGGCACAGATACAACCTTTGAACACTACTAGAAAGGTTGTTTCCATGCCTCAAAAGAGGTTAGCCATGCGAAGTATACGAGAAATTCTCAGATTAAGGCAATGCGGTCTTAGTCATCGACAGATCGGAGAGGCCGTTCACAAGTCTTCTGCAACTGTTGGCGGCTACCTAGCTCGTGCTGCAGCGGCCAAGTTGACTTGGCCGCTGCCAGAAGGGCTAGATGATTTTGCGCTTGAAGCTCTGCTCTTTCCACCACAACGAAAGGGGGTAACAAAAATTCTGCTTTGGCAGGAATACAAAGAACAAAACCCAGATGGCCTACAGTTCTCTCAGTTTTGCGACAGGTACAAGAAATGGCTTGGGGCCATCAACGTCACGATGAGAATTCAGCACGTAGCAGGCGAAAAAGTTTTCTCAGACTTCGCTGGCAAAAAGCTGAAACTCACAGATCGCGACACCGGTGAGGTCAGCGACGTTCACATTTTTGTTTGCGCTTTGGGCGCCAGTGGCTACTTCTTTGCCGACGCCTTTCTCGACGAAACTAGCCAATCGTGGTGCGTCGGCCACGTTAACGCCTTCAATTACTTTCAAGGCACGCCGGCCATCATCGTTCCAGACAACCCAAAAGCCACAATCACTCAGCCTTGCAGGTATGAGCCGATAATAAATGCGACGTTCCTGGAAATGGCTTCACACTACTCGTGTGCCGTAATTCCAGCGAGAGTGCGTAAGCCGAAAGATAAGGCGAAAGCGGAGCTGGCCGTGGGGCTAGCAACTCGTTGGATTTTGGCTAGACTGCGCAATCGTACTTTCTTCTCACTGCACGAGATAAAAGTCGCAATCAAAGAACTTCTTGAAGATGCAAATAATCGCCCGTTCAAGAAGATGCCAGGCTCTCGCAAAACCATGTTCGTTGAACTCGATAAACCAGCGCTAAGCCCATTGCCAGAAAGACCTTTCGAGTTCGCTGAGTTTCGAAAAGCTAGAGTCGGCGTTGACTACCACGTGGAATTTGAAGGGCACTGGTACAGCTGCCCATATCAACTTGCAAAACAAGAAGTGGAACTCCGAGTAACTGCTAGCACTGTCGAGATAATTCACAAGCATCGCCGCATAGCAAGCCATTCAAGAGACTTCCATAAAGCTAAACATTCCACCATTCCAGAACACATGCCGAAATCGCACAGGGAGTATCAAACCGCCAATCCGCCTCGACTAATTGGCTGGGCTGAGATGTACGGCCAAGGTGCGAAGCAATTGATTGAAGCCATTCTGGAATTTAAGCCGCATCCTGAACAAGGCTACAGAGCCTGCATTGGAATTTTAAAACTAGGCAAGGAATTCGGTGGTGACCGCTTGAACGCAGCCTGCAAACGCGCATTTGCCACCAGGGCCTGGTCGTACAGCAGCGTGAAATCAATCCTAAAAACTGGTCTTGATCAACGTCCGCTACCTTCAGAGACGGAACCAATTCAACTGAAGCTGCCACACATAAATCTTCGGGGCGCTAGCTATTTCTTCGTAAAGGAGGAGCAGAATGCTTCTACAACAAACAATTGAGACCCTCAAGCAACTCAAGCTCGGAGGAATGGTCAAGGCCTTGGAGCTCCAAATGGAAATGCCAGACTCGCAGTCCTTGCCATTTGAAGAACGGCTGGGGCTGATGGTTGACTGTCAGTTAACCTGGCAATCAGACAAACGACTACAAACTAGATTGCGCTCGGCTCAACTGTTCGAAAGAGCGACAATTGAAGATTTTGACTTCAAAGGTAATCGCAACATCGAGCGTAGCTCTTTGCTTTCGCTAGCAAATTGTGATTGGTTGCGTGCGCATCAGAACGTTTTGATCGATGGTGCAACCGGTGTCGGCAAAAGTTACCTTGCCTGCGCATTGGCACAGAAAGCTTGTAGAGAAGGATTCACTGCTCAATATTTGCGCTGCTCTAAACTCTTTGAAGACTTGAGCATAGCAAGGGCTGACGGCTCCTACCATAGACGGTTGGCTGAGTTTGCTCGAAAAGATCTTCTTGTGCTCGATGACTTCGGGCGAACTCCACTAACAACTTCCGAGAGAAAAGACCTTCTGGAAATCATTGAAGACCGTTACGACAGCCGATCTTTAATCATTACCAGCCAGCTGCCGACCGATAACTGGTACGATGCAATTGTTGATCCAACCATCGCTGATGCTCTACTAGACAGAGTTATTCACAACTCTCACAAAATAAGTTTAAAAGGTGAGTCACGGAGGAAAACAAAAGGTAAGCAACTCAAACTCGTCGGATAAAACAACATGCCAGCGTCAGGCTACTTAGAAACTGCTCAAGATCACCGGAGCAAGTGATCAGCATCAATCGGAATTACCGATCAGCTTCAGCGGAATACGCAGTTTAGGCAAGCTGAGGATAGTGAAAGCTATACTTAGCTTGCCTTTTTTCAGAAGGCTCAAGATGTATAATTATCCTGCGATGATTTCGCTAGCTAAGGATATCGGGGCGGTGCTGATTAACCGTGGCTTTGAGAGAAATAAGTACTCTTACAAGGTTAGAGGAGAAAATTATCACTCAAATTTTATTCGCCCAAGCAAAAATGAGTTGTATCTGGATGTAGCTTCTGTTGCCGTGTACTGTAAACTTCCTCAGGACGATCAGGAACTTTACTTTGCACCGATGGCCGCAAGGATCGATGCTGGTGTGGAGTTGCGTTCAGCGATCCCTGAACTATATAGGCCAGCCGGTGCTCGCGACGAAATGAAACTTGCCGACTCGGATTGTACGTTTAGGCCGAGCGAGCACCAACTTAAGACAGCAATGGAGAGCATGAAAGATTCCACGCTTTTTTGCACTGCTGAACTGGGTGCCTTGACGATGCTACCGAATAGCGATGATAGGGTTGAGCGAATTGCTGAGCTCGTTCGTTTCTTCGAGTTGACTACGGATTCTTTTTTTTCACAGTTTAGTTCTGACTTTCCTTTCAAAAATTTGACTGTTAGCGATATTGAAGAATTGCACTGCCACAAAGTCAATCAATACTCTGATCAGTTTCAAGCTAGTGCTTATTCTTTAGCTGGAGCGGCTGAGAGCTACTGGAAGCAGAAAGAAGATTTTATTAAAGCTGAGGTTTTTAAAAAATTGCGTCGAAAAATTTTTAACGATCCAGAATCAATAATTTGCTCGATATCTTCATCAAAACATGGATAGCAAGTTGTTACGAATCCTGTGTGTTTATGGTGGTTGAGTGAGTTTTTTCTCTCGATCATTGCAATATCTTGAAGCGCGAAGTGAAGTAACTGTGGCGCTCAACTTAGCTACAAGTTTTAATCAACTATTTGGTGACCAATGGTGCCGATTGATATTTCAAGTGCCTCAACACGGAGGAGCTATGATCGATATAGGTTTCAGTAGACACCTGAAGATCAAAAGCTGTTACAGCCGTCGGATAAAAGAGTTGTCTACTGATGACTACCCCGGGAACATCAGGATGAAACGCAGCGACAATGATCAGCTGCCGAAAAAGATGGTCAATCCAATCTAAAGGTTGTCCTAGATTCATTCTGTACGAAAGCAGTCAACGGTGGTTTTTACTGCAAGGATAGTCATTTAGCAATAGCGCCACATGACATGGCAGCATTCATTGATTGGGAAGATTGCTGGCACTGCGATTTCCCTGCCGAGGCAATCTACTCTCAGAGTTTCTCACCTGGACAATAATCTTAGGCTTTCAGGGCGTCGTCAATCATGTCACATGTTGTTTTATAGTCGTACTTGACTTCAAAATTATCAGAGCTAACAACTAGACGGACCCTGGTCGTATCTGGCTTTTTCTTATTTTGAACAACATTTGTGATTTGCAGTGGATTTACTGAAATTGCATGATCAGATGTTGTATTTTCGAATCTAACTAGTCGCATAATTCACCATTAAATGGGGAGTAACTTACACTTCGACAACTTATCAGGGATTTGATCCTCTGACAATCGGTGCAATATAAAATGAATGTCGGTAAGTTTGTTCCGAGAATTTGGCAGTGGCGAACCGATAGCTATGGCAAAAACAGCGAAGACAATGCAGCAAGGATAAATAGATTTGCTAGGTTCTTTTTGATAGAAGGCATCGCTTCTCGGTGTTTTAGCCTTGCTGTTCTAGCGATTCTATTTGCTGTTATCGCTGCTGCTCATTTATTACTTTCGATTGGGCCTGCTGTCACTATGCTGAAAGCTTTGGTAATACCAGCGGTGAGTGCTCCTTGGGTCATGCCGAAGGCAATGCTCACGGTAACTAACCAGAATGGCACCACTAGTAAGATGCGAGTAAGGAACCATTTGCTTGTAAATAATAGAAATAAAATAGGCAGAGGGAAGCTTACTGTTAGGTAGTAGAGGATTGCTCTCTTTGGCATTGCTTGCTCTAGGGCCGCTGTTAGAGGGCAGCTAACTAGATACCAAACAAAGGGATAGAACCAGAAAAGGAGAGCCAGCCAACGGGGTGGTTTGTTCATGAACTTGAAGAAGGGTTCGAACTTTTGCATAGGTCTATTGTTGCACGAACCTTGGGAGGAGGATTGAAGCGCTCTGTTCTTCGAGCGTGCTTATAGATGATAGGGATGGGGCTAAGCTTTAGGGCTATTGAAGTATGCGTGGCTTACAGGCGCTACTGCGCGATGAGCTATCGAATAGAATTCTAAGCTTTTGCCGATTCCCGGCTAAGCAATGGCCGGAGTGAGGTTTAACTGGCCTAGGCGGTATAATGACGCTAGAAAATAATAACTTAGCAGGAAGAGATAAGTTGAGCGACGATACCCCGACAAAACAACAATTCTCTATGCTCCTACTCCGTTTGTTTGTTTTATTGTTTGTTCTAGGAGTAGTTTTTTACTACTCGGCTTTGGCTTACAAACTAAACAGAGATTTTGAAGAGGATCGCAGCATATACCTGAAGTGGATCGGCGTTGACAAATGACTTGTCGCATGACATTTAGGCCGTCATAACTTCACTGGAGTCGCCTTGCTAAGGTATGCGTCCCGATCAGAAGTTGTGACCTTGCCCCATCTGTTATGCCAGTCATTAGGAGACCGCTAGCAGTAAAGAGAGATTGCGATTCCATCGAAACCTCAAAGAGGTTGCGAAATTACCACCA
>LNEX01000093.1 GCA_001464165.1 bacterium Ga0077546 | reverse complement strand
ACATATAGAAAGCTTCCCTTGGCAGCAGCTGCGACCTAGAGACGACCCAGACACTACAAACATCTTACAGGACTGGCCATTCTTTAAACAATTGCAATGCTATTATGAGCCACTATTATCGATAGAATGTCTCAATCGAGAGAAGCATGTCATCAGTTGTGGAGGAAAATAAGTGAAGAGTTTTAAAGTATACGCTGCCCAACTAGCTCTTTTAGCAGTGGCTTTTAGCGTTAGTGGTGCTCCTGCCATGGCTGATGAGGCCAAATCAATGGCCAAAGCTGCTGTAATGCTCCCAGTAAGAGCAGCCAGTGTAACTAGTGGCCTTGCCGTTGGCATTCCTGTTGCAATCGTTCGTCGCGCTTCCAATCGTTGTATCGAATTCAGCGGCAGCTTCGCTGACAACATCGGTGGCAAAGAACACATTCCTCCAATGATGATGGGTGCAGTTCTCGGCATGCCTTTCGGCTTGCTCGTGGGAACTGGCGAAGGCTGCTACTACGGCGGCAAAAATGCCTTCAGCAACTGCGTTGAGAAGCCTTTCAGCAAAGCTTCCTTCAGCTTAGATACCGAACTCGAATAAATTAGAAGTCAATTTAAGAACGAAGAGACACTGTCAATCAGTGTCTCTTTTTCTTTAGTCTTTATCAGCCCCGAAGACTTGACAACCGCGTCCCTGTTTTGATTTAGGCAAAGGTTTGGCATAGTAATTGTGGGTATATGAATCTGGGAGTTAGTCTGAGTAACCCCGATTTCACACGAGTCGGCAAAAACTTGGCTAGGAAAGGTGAGGATGATGAAAAGTATCGAGAGGGAGAAGGTTCTAAGGCTTAACTGTCCTGGCTTTGGGGAAGAATCCCACCTCAATTTGGGTCGGGCCAAATCTCTCGACAATTACCAAGTAATTATTGCCAACCCAGTCAGCCTGCTTCATCTCTTTGACAAGGGTCCAGAACCGACCCGAAGAATAAACCAACTCCTTGAAGAAGGTGTTAACCAACTTAACGTTCCTGACGATGCCTTAATTCAAGAACTGATAAATGAGTCTGACGCCAGGTTGGAAGAATTAATTCCGTTCCTCTCGCAAGGCGGTCTATTAATCTACTTCTTATGCAGACCATTTGTCTTGGCTGGCCCCAGTATTTCTGTCGACAATTATGACTGGCTTTCAGTCTATGCCCCAGCCAGCAAGAGCCCAGATGGCACAGGCAGCCGGCAAATGAGCGCACTTAGTCATGGTCGCGTAATAGAACCTACCGATGAAGGCAACACATCCGAAGTGTTTGAATATCTAGACCAATCAGGTATCGAATGGAACACTATTATCCGCACTGATTTCCTCTCTTCTAATTATTCGGTCTTAGCCACAGCCGCTCAAAAGAAGTGCATTGCAGCGCAGTTTTGGGCCGGTGACAACGGTGGAAAAGTAATTTTCTTGCCAGCACCATATTCGCCAGACTTCGATCGTGTGCTGATGGTCTGCGTCAATAAGTGGTATCACGAAGCAATCAACAAAGGATTCATAAAAGATGATAGCGTCGTTGCTCAATCTGCCCCAGTAGAACCCCAACTCAATTCTGAAAAGGTTCCTAACCACACTATGGACGAAGCGCGCTTAGAAGAAATCATGGCAAATTTAGCTGCCAATCATCAGAAGAAAACAGAGGAAACAGCGGAACTAATAGCCAGCCCCGCAGGCGAGCTAGCCAAGGCAAACCCTGCACCGAAGCAACCACCCAAGGGAGCCCTGAAAGGACTATTTTCATCAGATGCTCTCGACCCCTTTGATGATGACGAGGAATTCTCTAGCGCTACCGCGCTCAGTACTCAAGCGACAACTGCTGCACCAGCAGCCCTAACCGCTGAAGAAATACTCAATTCAGTTTCAGCAGAAGCCAGCAGGCAAACCCCTGATGCCTTCCAAGCCATGGAAGCAATAGAATTAAGCACAGATGTTACATCCGAACCTGCAGCAATAGTTACACCAATTGTGTCAGCCCCTCCCGAAGTGGCAATGGTAAACAATTTTGAACTAAAGAAGGCCACTGCTGAAATGGATCTGTCTCAATTTGCCGAGACAGCCAGACAACTGGTTGAACAAGCCAATCAAATTGAAACTGCAACTAGAGATCCTAATACTGCAAGCGCTGCAAATCCTAAGCAGCGCATTTCTGACATTCTTAAAGGTCTTGAATTTGGTGCCACTGACGACAACGATGTCTTAGAACCAAGTGCCGCTCAAATCACTGACGTAGTTTCAACACCGGTAAGCCAATCTCATTACGTCCCAACCGCAGAACAAGCTAATTCAGAAGCTTCTCGACTGATGGAATCACTAGAAGCCGGTGCTTTAGGCGCTGGTCTATTAAGTCAGTCAGGAAACATACATAGTCCATCAGGACCTGAAGCGCCAGCGAAAAGCGCCCTCACTCCAGCTGAAATTGAAAGAGCCGAAATTGAGGCGGCCTCACGCGATTTAGACTCTGTGCTCAGGCCCGGAGCTGAAGGTAGCGAGAAAAACTGGCTCGATACTGGCCGCTACCTCATAACTGACGACAAACCACCTGAAACAGCTCAGCCAGCTAGCAACAGCGCCGAAGAAAGCGCCAAAAAAGCTCTAGCTGAACTTGCAGCAAAAGAATTAGAACGACTTGAAGCTGAACGTGCCAGCAAAACTATGGAGGAATTCCGCCAAACTTTCGAGTTCCTAACAGAAGAAGATCCGGCTGCTCGTGAATACCAGCCTGAATCAATTTTACCGACTGAGGTCAGAAATGTAGAACCCGAGCCTCAACCAATTACGTCGACGCCACCTGTTCAAAGAGTTGTAGCAGAGGCTCAAGCACTACCAGAACCAGAGATATTCTTAGGCACCCCCAAAGCACCAAGTCTGAACAGCGAAGAGGATACGCGCT
>LNEX01000092.1 GCA_001464165.1 bacterium Ga0077546 | reverse complement strand
ATCTTTGCCTACCTCTTTTACTTTCACTGATAACACTTGCTTCAACTCTTACAGTGGGTCAACCGGCCGCAGCGGCTCCGAGAACAACTACTACAACTACCACCACTAGAACTACCACAAAAAAGATACCAACCTGGGCCGCCAAGCTAAGAGTACCTTACCGCTCTTGGTTGCCAATCAACCAACCGAAAGAAGTATTACTTTGTGTACATGGCCTAGGCTTTAGCAGCGCTTCATTTGCCGACTTTGGTCGAAGCATGGCTGGTCACGGTTTTGCCGTTTATGCAGTAGATGTGCGTGGCTTTGGTCAATGGGCCAAGCGCAAGGGTCAAGACACCGTTGACTTTGAAGCTTGTTTGTTAGACATTGAGCAAGCGCTTAAGGCATTGCGCAAAGCTTACCCCGGCGTTCCAATATTTATGGTGGGTGAGTCTATGGGTGGCGCCATTGCCATGGCCACCACAGCTCGCCATCCAGAGCTTGTTGATGGCTTGGTTTCAGCAGTGCCATCAAGCGATCGCTATTATAAAATAGGCGGCGAGATTATTGTCGGCGCTCACTACCTAGAAGATCCAGACAAAAAAATCGATCCAGAAATCATCGATAAAATAAGCACAGATAAGAAGCTAAGAAAAGAGATGACTGCTGATTCAATGAACCGGCTAAAACTCTCACCCAAAGAACTAAAACAGTTTGAGACCTTTATGAAGAGCAATTTTGATAATGCCCATCTAATTGAGAAGCTACCAGTACTCATGCTGGCTGGCTTTAAAGATAGGCTGGTCAAGCCAGAAGGCACCATCGAACTATTCAATGCGCTGTCTACTCAAGACAAATTGCTGCTAATAATTGGTGGCGGCGAGCACCTATTGCTCGAAGAAGATCAATTGACAGATCAACTAGCCCAGCTGCTCAACGTCTGGATTACAGACGAAGGTAGAACATACAGAAGCAAGCGTCACTAAGCCTGACCAAAACTAACACTAAGTTATATTAGTTAGGACGAATGCTAATACGGAAAGGCGCAGCGGGTAGATTCTCGACATTAAAGAGAGTGGCTTTAGCTGCGTCTTTCCAATCGTAACGCACCTCAATGGGATTCAGCACCTGAGGGCAACTAACGAGAAGATCGGACTCGACTATTTTTGCATCAGCAGGAAAAGTGCGCCCTTTGGTATCAATCATTTCAAAGCCACTAGCCTGCCCAGACTTGAGATTTAGAACCAAACCAGCTTTGGCATTACTAAAATGCACCTTAATGGCAGAACCTTGACTGTCATAGCCTTCATAGAGAGGGCCAAAGGCAGTATTCTTCGCCTCAAACAGCTTAGTAAGAATGGCCTGACTGAGGCGATTGGGCAAGCCATCTAAATGATTCAAGCTATGATGATTAGCATAATCTGTGGTCACTATCATAGAGGTCGATCCAACAGCCAGAGCCGAGGCTTGGGCATCGCGCATATTGATCCACGAATTAGCAACGCCAACACAAGCCGGCAGAGAATTTATATCGAAAGTGCTTGAAGCGACACTACTGCTCGGCAACTGTACAAAGAAAAATGGAACATCTGGCTCTTGCGCCCAACGAGCCCGCCAATCTCTAATCATCATTGGCAGCAGTTTGCGATAGCTAACAGCTTGCCCCAGATCATGCAGGCCCTGATACCAACAAATAGCTTTCACGCCATAACCAACAAGTGGCGCCACCATACCGTTGTAGGCAACACAGGGCTTGGCAATACTGCTCAAAGTCGGCTTGTTACCAATAGATTTGGCATCAGAACTAGCATTAGTGCTTGATGCCTCAGGGGCCTTGAGACTAGGATCTAAAAGCGGTCGAAAGACCGGCATCTGCACTAGCCGATCTTTTGAGATCCAAGAAGCAATTGGAGTTTCGGGGCAAGAACAATCGATAATGCCCACCGGCACTTTCAAATTAGCCTGGAGGTTATGGCCAAGATTGTAGGCAAGAGCTGAGCAATCAGCCAATGAGGTCTTATCGCTATTATTGGCACCACTAATATTGCCAGCACTCACTTTCCAGCCACCGGCCAAGGTGCCAGCCGGACTGCTACTAACTCGCTTAGGTACAATGAAAAAACGCAGTTTATTATTGGCGCCTAGATTCTCACGAGGTGAAAGACTCTTAAGTGTGTCTAGTAGCTCACTCTGGCCAGCGCAGAGAAAAACTTCTCCGATTTGCACATCTTTGAAAACAACAAGATTCTCACCTTGAATCTTGAGCTCTTGCGCAGCTCCGGCTCTAGTCTCTTCTAGTACCACATGCCAATTGCCACTCTTATTGGCGATGCAACTGGCATGCTGATTGCCTAAAGTAACTTGCACCTTTTCGGCGGGCTTAGCAGTACCCCAGATTTTAATAGGCTGATCTTGCTGCAAAACCATGTGGTCGGAAAATATTCCAGGCAACTTTACTGCAGCAAAAGCTGGCTGACTCAAAAGTGCTAGCAGAACAGTGAACAGGACGATTCTCAAAAACAATTTCTTACCGATGGCCAAGAATTAAGTATCACAAGTATTTCAAGGTATCAGATAGGTTTATCCACAGGTGTGAAAATTGTCTCACTACCAAAATAATGCATTAGCAGGTTGAAAAGCAGTGTTCACTAGAGCAATTGGCCACTCGCCGAACCAAGTAACCTAGCAAAAGAATATAAACTGGCTAAGCAACATAAATATTCATCGCCTTCTCATGACAATCTAATTATGAACAATTTCACCCTAACGAGAAAAGGCCTAAGCTCAGCTCTAAATCTAGCTCTAATCTCAGTCCTATGCCTAGCCCAAAGTTACCCACTAGCAAATGCGGCCGAGAAGCAGAGTTCAGGAATGTCGCCAAGCGAACAAGTCTCTATTAACCAGCTGACAACACTAAGAAGAGCAGCCAATTTCAAGCAAATTGCCGTGCTCTTAAAGACAATAAAACCCCAAAACCACAGCCTGCACTACTGTATTGCCTTAACCGAGGCTGTCTCAAGCAAAGCCCATAACGTCAAAGCAATCATAGAGTTTCTTAACGCCGCCATTGCGGTCTACCCTAAAAGCGAGCAGCTCTATTTGAGTCGGGCAGAGACCTGGCTAAAAGTGGACGAGAGCGAACTGGCTGAACCAGATATTAGACGAGCAATAGAGCTAAACCCACGTTCGGCAAAGGCTCATTCAGATTTGTGTGAGTTTTTGCGCAATCAACAAAAGTACAAAGAAGCTCTAAAAGAAGTGCAAGAGGCCATTGATTGTGGCGGCCCTAAAGATATACTCTACGATCAAAAAGCTGAGATTTTCATACAGCTGTTTGAGCTAAAGCAAGCAGAAAAAGCATTTAGAGAGGCGATCAAAAACTCTGATGGCACGAGGGCTTGGCTGCCCCGCCAGCATATGGCCAAAATGCTCTCTAGCAGTAAACGCTTTAGCGAAGCCCTAGCTGAATTCAAATCACTAGCAGGGCCAAATCCCAAGCCAGAGTATAAAATCGACATAGCCACCTGTTTGGTCGGTTTAGAAAAGTACAAAGAAGCCCTCATTGCACTCAATGGCGAATTTCCTGAAGAGCTTAGTTTATCCAGTCATA
>LNEX01000091.1 GCA_001464165.1 bacterium Ga0077546 | reverse complement strand
TCAAGGCGCATACAGATAATGGAATATTGATTTATAAAACGTGACCGACTGGTCGGTTTTAAGCCAATGGCCACTGGGCACATTGTTACTAGTCAAAATTTCCTAAACTTAGGAGATAGGAGAGAACCTATATGCTGCTAAAAACAGGAAGAGCGGACCGCCCCGCCGTCAAATTTCAAACCTACAGACAAGGCGATGTGCTTGTGCAAAAAATCGACAAGCTGCCAGCCGAGGCCAGAGAAGTGGAGTGCGAAAAGCGCATCATTCTTCAGTATGGCGAAGTCACCGGCCACGCCCATGCCATTAGCACCGATACAGCTTCTTTCTTCACCGCCAAAGGTGAGCGCTACGTCGTCACCAAGGCGGGCGGTTGCAATCTAGTGCACGAAGAGCACGGAACCATCCAACTGCCCGAAGGCGTCTACCGCGTCGTGCAGCAAAGAGAATATGTACCGGAGGCTCCACCGCGAGATGTCATCGACTGACAGCGCTAACGGCTCGACTGATAGCGCTGACAAATCCGCAAACAAGATTCTCTGGCTGCCACCGGCGGACCAGCACCTTCTTGAAGATACTCTGACTAAGTGGAAAGAATACGGATTCTCCACCCAACCCACCGACCGTGCCGAGGCTGAGGCCGCGGCCATTGAGGCCTACAAAGCGGCGGGCTTAGAGCCGCCACGGCTGTTTATATGGCTGCAATCGCCCTGGGCGGGTAACACCGCCATGAAGCTCTTTTACAGCGACGTTGATTGGCCCGCCCAACTCAATACGGGCCAAGTAGACGTTTGGGACAAAGTCTGGCAGCAGGGCTTAAAAGCTGTCGGCGAAATGGTTGGGGCCGAAACCTGGCAGGCTGTCCGGCGCAATATTCGCCAGAATGCCACGCAAAAAATTATTGATAAACACGGAGTAGCTATCGAGAAACAAGTCAAAGATTTGTTTGCTGAAAATCTCGGTATCTATGTTTGGAAATACCTGCGCAAGATGTCTGGGGCAGCGGTCTACAAACAAATTCGCGCCACAGCTGAAGACAAAGTAAAAGCAGTGGTCGACAACAAACTTTCAGCTGAAGTAGCAGACCAGGTCTACCACGAATTAGTCAAACCCCTGCATCAACAAGTTTGGAGTTATGTCGCCGAGCCCCTGAGGCAGATGGTGCCATCAATGAGCGGCGTGCTTGCTGGACTACAGAAATGGGACGGTGGCTTTGGTCAACACGATAGCGGCTGGCTTGCCTACTATGATTTTGTCAGCCAGATTGGTGTAGAAGGCACTGAACCTCTCAACGGCCTCACCAAGCTCGCCCGCACAAGCGGCTGGTGGTGGCCCTTTGAAAACATTTGTATTTTGACAGAACGGCCACTTGAACTACACCGCGACAACCGCAGCCGACTTCATAACGAAACAGCAATGGCTATGAAGTTTCGCGATGGCTGGGGTATCTATGCCTGGCATGGAGTACTGGTGCCAGCCTATGTTGTGCTCTTGCCAGAGCCCCTCACTTTCGACCTAATCGAGTCTGAGCCAAACGCCGAAGTGCGACGGGTTTTAATTGAACGCTATGGCCTAGACAACTATCTGCGCGAAGGCAGAGTGATCAAAATCCACCAGGATCATTGCGGCATACTTTATCGCATGAACCTGGCTAGCGATGAGCCTATTCTTGTGGTACGGGTGCAAAATTCCACACCAGAACCAGACGGCACTATCAAAGAATACTTCTTACGCGTGCCACCGAATATGATGCGAGCCCGCCAGGCCGTAGCCTGGACATTTGGTCTGAGCGAAGAAGAGTACGCGCCGCTGGCAGAGACATGAAGATACTGCCTTCAATCACAGCTGGTCAAGCAATAATAATTTTGACCCTTGCCGGCTTCACGGTGAGCGCAATTTATTTAATCGAAAATGTTCATGTGCCGGGCGTATCAAAAGGTACATTTCAGGCTCTCTTAGTTGTCGGCAGCGCCCTTTGTATGGTTATTTTCTTACAACTTTTACCCGTTTCAGTTTCGTATTTTTTCAGGCAACGACATTTTAAGTTGGCCGGAATACTTGCCGATCTTAGTGCGACAATTGCCGCTACCCTGGACCCTCTTTCAGGTCAAGCAGCCCATGCATTTGCTTCGCAGGCCGAGATCGCCCGCGAGCTATTGCAGTTTTCAAAAGCTCGTCAACTTGGGGAGAAGGCCTTGGTTACAGCCAATGACTGGTCTCAGTTCGTAAATACTCCTTTGCCAAAAGACATTTCAGCATTGAACGAAAAACTAATCACCGCAAGCAGAGCACAGCAGAAAAAGAACTTCGCCGATATTGTCTCTATCTGTCACGAAAGCCTGGCTGAGACTCTCATTGAAATGGGTGAATACGATGGCGCCTACAACCATGCACGAAATGCTATAGCCCTCGCAGAGGAGGCCATCTTAAATGCCGAACCCAGCGATGTTGCCACAATAACTCGGTCGGCCTTGATTCTAGCTAGCTCTCTTACTTCAAAAGGCAGAGCGGAAATAATTCTAGGATCACTTGAGGATGCCCGTATCGATCTCGAGCGCGCCGTTAACTTACGAGAAAAACTGAATAGCCAGTTTCCAGAATTTGTCGCCCGAGCTTGCGCATATCTCGCCAGCACATATTCGATACAGGGTGAAAACCAGAAGGCAGCGGAAGCCATAAAGTCCGGCCTTAGCTTGATTGAAAGGTTGACCGGACCACAGCTTGAACTAACAAGAGCGAAACTTCTACAGCATGAAGGCGAATGCCTGATGAGGGAAGGCAATACAGAAGCTGCTAATGATTTACTGAACAAATGCCTTCAAGTACGCAAGCAATTGCTAGTGAAAGATCACCCCGAAATCCTTGCCGTACAGTTTGCAATTTCCAACTTGACCCGGTGAAGTAAGAAAAAGTATCACTCGACAAGATTCTTTTGACTTAGCAGAAAAATTGACGATAGAGAAGAAGCAGAAGAGCTGCGACTATCTAAAACTTGGGGAGGAATCTAGCCCCGGGAAACTCAGGGGGACCGCTCTTAGACATGCAAGGCAAGGGGGTGGGAGTACTGAGAACGGCCCGCATTGGTGAATGGGCTAACAAAGAGAGCCATGCAATTCCAGTCGAGACCTTGAGACAATTCTTGCCGGCTGCAGAAACCACTAGAGAACGAGAATATTCACTGGGCTCACTCTCTGGAGTTGGCCCCGGACTTCGTTCAGCCTTTG
This sequence comes from bacterium Ga0077546, assembly GCA_001464165.1. The sequence continues at coordinate 7,873 of LNEX01000091.1, read as the reverse complement.
GTGATACGGTAAAACTAGATTAGATGCCACAACTCTATGGCCAGACACCAATACACCCATACGACCGTCACTGCTCCGTCTAAGCTTAGGCAAAGACTTCACCCCAACTAAACTGACCTCCACAAGTATCTACATAGACTTACTCTCTAGAACAATCAAAGCAATCCAGTAGAGAAAATTCACTGCTTAATCTTTGCGATGGCAGCAGCAGCAGCCGCTCTGACACTAGGATTGCTATCAGCAAGTAATTCGTTCAGTTTTGGTACAGCAGAGACTGCTTCTGAAGCTGCGCCAGCAATCGACCTAGCCGCAGCGATTCGAGCAGAATCTATTTCATCAGAGAGAAGCGCCGTGAGCGCTGGCACATCTTTAGCATTGCAGGGAATGCGCTCTAATCCATTGGCTGCCGCCTCACGCATGCCTTTATCGCCGTTCTTGATTGATTCGATTAACACCGGCACCGCCGCTGTCGCCTCCGCACCAAAATCACCAAGAGCACGGGCGGCAAGCTGTCGAACCACCGGCTCAGAATCGTTTTGCACTGCTTCGGTCAACGCCGGTACACAGAGTTCTGGCTTTCTTGCGATACCACCTAAGGCTGAAGCAGCGTAGGTTCTTTCATATCCGCCATCAGCACTACGCAAGAAGGCAATCAATGCCGGGATGGCCGGGGCGGCATCAGGGCCAATGTGACCGAGAGCGTTAGAAGCCTCGCCTTTCGCCCCAGCAAAATTATCACTGAGCAAAACCTGTGTCAGGCTGGGCACGGCATCTTTGGCTACAGGCCCCATCTCGCTCAGATGAAAGCCGGCGCTCTTGCGAGCCCATTGGTCTTCGCTCGACAGCTCCTTAATGGCAGCCTGCACATCAGCTTGTCGATACTGTTCCGCCTGGGCATTCTGGCAACAATAGCCATAGGCAAGAAGCAGTGACAGAGAAATGACAAACTGAGCGCCGAGCCTATAATTCATAAACCTTCGACTCCTAAAATGGCTTTCAATGACGGATTAACTATCTATTGATGAGAATTAGGAGCGCCGGAGCAACCAAGATACTTACCTGATCAAAAAACTAGTCTATTCCCACAACCTGCATTCCTTACAAAAAAGCCATCAGAAGAACAATGCTATGATTGATTGCTATTTGCGACAGTTGCAAGTCATTGCACCAGTTAATCTGAGAAGTTCTATAAACATGTTTAGTTTCTAAGCGAGCACCGTAATTGTGCCTAACAGTCAAGAAATTTATGTAAGCACTGACGTAGAAACAGATGGTCCAATCCCTGGCGTCAATTCAATGCTAAGTTTCGGTAGCGCAGCCTATCAGAAGGGAAAGATACTAGTTTCAACATTCTCTGCAAACCTTGATTTACTCGACGGGGCTGTTTCAGATGAAAAAACGATGCAATGGTGGCGCACGCAACCGGAAGCATGGGACGCGTGTCGACAGAATCTTGTCAGCCCAGAATTGGCTATGAAAAGCTATCTTGAATGGCTTAAGAATCTCCCAGGCAAAGCAGTTTTTGTTGGCTACCCGGTGGCGTTCGATTTTCTCTTCGTCTATTGGTACCTGATTAGGTTCACAGGAGAAAGTCCGTTTTCGCATTCAGCGTTAGACATAAAAACCTACGCTATGGCGTTGCTGAACAAACCATATAGAGAATCGACGAAACGAAACATGCCGAAAGAATGGTTTGACGAACTTCCTCATACCCACCTGGCTTTAGATGACGCAATCGAACAGGGTGCGCTGTTTTGCAATATGCTTTCCTGGCAAGAAAACAACAGCTAAGTTTCTCATGCACAACAACGCTTGCCATCCGAAAAGCAATTGTAGCAACTTATCTACATCGAGCAGAAGAACGGCGGATGGACATCACAACCCTGTCGAGTCGAGAATTCAACCAAGACTCAAGTAAAGCAAAAAAAGCTGCCAAGAAAGGCCCGGTGTTCATAACAGACAGGGGCAAACCAGCCCACGTACTGTTAACTATTGAAGACTACAGAAAGTTGACTGGAGAGACATTCAACATCATAGACCTGCTGGCAATGCCCGGTATCGACACTGTCGAATGTGAGCCGCCGAAATTGGGAGACAATGTCTTTCAGCCAGCAGATTTATCCTAATGTACTTGCTAGACACAAATGTAGTGTCAGAGTTGCGTAAAACCCAAAGTAGCAAAGCAAACAAACAAGTCTTAAGCTGGGCGAAGGCCACTCCACACTCGAATCTATTTCTATCAAGCATAACTGTGCTTGAACTTGAAATCGGCATTCTATTAGTCGAAAGAAAAGATATAGCTCAAGGAAGACTTCTAAGAAGCTGGCTTGAAGATCACGTTTTGCCAGCGTTTGCCGACCGCATCCTATCGATAGATACAGTCGTTGCGCGCAAGTGCGCCAGGCTGAATGTCCCCAACCAGCGATCGGACAGAGACTCACTAATTGCAGCTACAGCAATAGTTCACGGCATGACCATCGTAACGCGCAACGTCAAAGATTTTGACTTCGACGAACTCAAAGTTATCAATCCGTGGTGCTAAGTATGCGACTCTTAGCTCATGTTGCACGTATTGACTCTTCGTTGGCGTTGTATTTAGCTTGAAATTACTTATACTGCAGCGAGCTTCTGTGACACATGCTTCGCAATTTTCTACAAAAGTAGATGATGTTGAAGACTTTGAGCTAAGTCACGACACTAACGCTTCCTTGATAGACAATTTCCAGATAACGAGGTCTACTAGAACCTGAAGCTTGCAGAGCATGGCAGGATATCCGCCCTAAACGAGACTAAACTAAACAGCCGACAGCTCTTTGCTTGCTTCATTCAAAAGCTCTATAGCAGCTGGGGGAAGAATGATTTTGGTCGAGGCAATCAAATCTTCAAGCTGATTGGTATTAGTAGCGCTGGCAATTGGCGCTGTAATACTCGGCCGAGCAATGAGCCAAGCCAGAGCAATGCGAGAGGGTTTGGAAGAATATTCTTTGGCCAACTGATCAAGAGCGGCCAATATGCGGAAGCCTCTTTCATTGAGATAAGTCTTCACCCCTTCTCCACGCGCACTCTGGGCCAAATCCTCTTCGGAGCGATATTTGCCAGAAAGAAAACCGCGAGCTAGAGAGAAATAAGAAATTACACCGATATTCTCTGTCACACACAACTCTTCTAGACAATTCTCGTAACCAGCTCGGGCATAAAAATTGTACTCAGGCTGTAAGCACTGATAACGAGCGAAACTATTCTCTTCACTAACTTTAAGAGCTTCAGCAAGTCTTGCAGCCGAATAATTGGATGCTCCAATTGCTCCTACTTTTCCCGCTTTGATCAATTGATCAAAAGCTTCCAGAGTTTCTTCTAGGGGCACTTTATCATCGTCAACATGGGCTTGATACAAATCAATGTGGTCTGTTTGCAGGCGCTTCAGCGAGGCATCGACCGCTTTGTGAATGTGCGCTGCTGAGAGATTTTTCTTATCAGTGCTGCCATCAAAACCACATTTAGTAGCGAGCACAACCTTGTTGCGCTTACCGCAGCGCTTGAACCATTTACCAATAATAGATTCAGACTCTCCGCCAACGTTTCCTTCGTTCCAGGCCGAATAGACATCGGCAGTATCGACTAAATTGAGCCCGGCATCGACAAAGCCATCAAGCAATTCAAATGATGTTGGCTCATCAATGGTCCAACCAAAAACGTTGCCGCCAAAGGCTAAGGGAGCAACTTCTAGTTGCGTTCTACCAATCTTGCGTCTTTTCACTTCTGCCTGCATCTCTTGCCTCTGTTTATTTTGCTGCTTCTAATTACTGGAGCCTCTTACCTTCAGATTTTCAAAAATCACTAATCACGATACGCTCAGCGCCGCTGTAAATATTAAAGCGGCCATCGCGGGCAAATCCTATTAATGTCATGCCGCACTCTTGAGCCAGGCTGACAGCCAGGCTCGATGGCGCACCAACTGCCACCAAGATTGGAATACCAGCATGAGAGGCCTTCTGCACCAACTCAAAACTAGCGCGACCACTGACCATCAAAATGCTTTCATTCAAAGGCAGCTTGTCGTGCAAAAACTGCGAACCAATTACTTTATCTAGAGCATTGTGGCGACCGACATCTTCGCGCAAGGCCAGAAGCTCACCCTTGCTATTGAATAAAGCCGAAGCATGAATGCCGCCAGTAGAATCGAAAGAAGACTGGGCCTTGCGCATGGTGGCAGCAAGGCCGTCAATAGTAGAGGAGGAGACCACCGGCTGGCCAGGGTTTGTTTGATAGGAGCGTTTCACTTTCACAGCAGCAATTGATTTCTTGCCACAAACACCACAACTAGAAGCCACAAATGAATGACGTTCAAAAAGCTTGGCATCGAGTTCTACGCCGGCCTTAAGGGCGACAATTACGACATTGCACTTGTCGTTGATGATTTCAGCAATCTGCTCGGCCTGCAAGATTATTCCTTCAGTGAATAAAAATCCAGCAGCTAATTCTTTGTCTGCTCCCGGTGTGCGCATGGTGACAGCCACAGACTGGACTGCGTCATCGCAAGAATTAGAATCATCAGAACTAGCCTGAACAGAAACATGGATCTCTAAAGGTTCTTCAACCGCGAGTACATCCTCAAAATCGCGACATGCAGAAGTCTCAATACTCTTTGTGGCAACAATAACTGTCTCAACGGTCTCACTGGGCACCGCGGCTTTCACTTCTATAACAATCTGCTTCATCATTGGTTGATCACTCTGGGGGCTGTAATCACCCAGTGGGCACAAGACATTACATTCAGGCATATAGCCCGAGGCACAGCCGCGAGGAATGTTGTAGGCCACAGCGCGAAATCCATTCAAGCTTCGGGTCGAACCGTCTTTGCCAAAGCTTGTGATATCAATCAAATCAAACTCATTCAAGCCCCGCTCACTCATATCATCTTTATTCATAAGCAACAAAGTACGCAGATTTTTCACGCCGCGATAGCGATCGTTGTCTGAATATATAGTGGTATTAAACTGATCATGAGAGCGCATGGTGCCAAGCATGAGGCGCCCTGGTGGCAGCAAAGTATCGGGCAAAGTTGCCGCCGAGAAATTAGCGCGATTAGTCGGTGTATTGAAAGTCAGTTCGCGAGCTGGTTGCTTGATGCGGAAGCCCAAAGGCTCTCGCACACGCTTGTTGAAATCTTCAAAACCAACAATTGCTTCGCTCATTTTGTCGCGAATCAAATCATAATTGCCAATAAATTTTTCCCATGGAGTCTTTGAGTTCTCCAGTGTAGCCCGGGCCATCCCGGCTATTATTGCCAGTTCTGAGCGCAAATGAGGCGAAGCTGGATCGCGCATGCCTTTCGATAAATGCACCATACTCATTGAGTCTTCTACAGTTACTTGCTGCGGGCCACCTGCCTGCATGTCCAATTCGGTGCGACCGAGACAAGGCAGAATGAGGGCGTCGCGGCCCACAACTAAGTGGCTGCGGTTGAGCTTCGTACTAACTTGCACCGTCAAATCACATTTGCGCAAGGCCGCAAATGTAAGATTGGTATCGGGAGTAGCAATGGCGAAATTGCCTCCCATTCCCATAAATACTTTCACATCGCCTTCATGCATGGCACGAATTGTGCGCACAGTGTCGTAGCCTTTGGCACGAGGCGAAGTGATACCACAAGCAGCGTCCATCTTAGCTAACCAGGCCTCGGAAGGCGAATGGTGAATGCCACAAGTGCGGTTGCCCTGCACATTGCTATGACCACGAATAGGGCAAGGCCCTGCACCAAGACGCCCAATATTGCCGCGAAGCAAGAGCACATTGACTATTTCGCGAATGGTATCAACACCATATTCTTGCTGGCTGATGCCCAAACACCAACTGATAATAGCCTTATTAGCCTTTCTATAGATATCGGCCGCCTGACAAATTTGTGCCCGAGTCAAAGCCGATTGCTTCTCAATATCTGCCCACGAAGTCGCTTCACATGCGGCTTTGTAATCATCAAAACCAGCTGTATATTTTTCAATAAACGCATTGTCAATGACGCTGGCGTCTTCTTTGGCTAACTCCAGCAAATATTTGGCGATGCCACGCATAATGGCAAAGTCGCCACCAATGCGCGGTTGCAAATTGAGAGTGCTGGTCTTAGTCTCTTTAAAAGTGAGCATGTCCAAAATTTCGTGGGGAGTAATAGCGGTGGTTGCCGCTACTTCAACGAGCGGGTTTATATGCACAATTTTCATATCATGCTCTTTCACCCCATCAGCCAGAGCACTGAGCATGCGCGGAGCGTTGGTGGCAGCATTAACGCCAATGACAAAAATGGCATCAGAATTTTGCCAATCAACTAAATCAACCGTTCCCTTACCGGTGCCCAGAGAAGCAGTCATGGCTCTACCGCTGGCTTCGTGACACATATTCGAGCAATCGGGCAAATTATTGGTGCCCAGTTCGCGAGCAAAAAGCTGATAGAGAAAAGTCGCTTCATTAGAAAGCCGACCGGAGGTATAGAAGCTCGCAGCATTAGGACTAGGCAAAGCTTTCAAATGTTTGGCAATAAGAGCAAAGGCGTCATCCCAGCTGATCGGTTCATATTTATCGCTGGCGCTGTTGTACTTCATCGGCTCAGTCAAGCGCCCTTCGTTCTCGAGAGCAAAATCACTCCATTCGAGCAATTCACTAACGGTGTGCCCAGCAAAAAACTGGCTGTCGGTGCGCTTAGCCGTCATCTCCCAGGTGACGTGCTTGATACCATTTTCACAAATATCCATGCGCAGACCCTTGCGATCATCAGGCCAGGCGCAACCAGGGCAGTCGAAGCCGCCATTCTCCTGGTTCATGGTGAAGATGGCGCGTACACCCTCCACAACTTGCTTTTGCTCGAGCAAAATGCGGCCAACGCTGGCAGCCGCGCCCCAGGCAGCGGCAGGGTGAGTGTAGTCTTTCTGCGAAAACTTAGCCCTCTTTATTTGGCCTTTGATTACGGGCTTTCCGTTCTCGTTCTTTGACATTTGATCCCCAAATTTTTTCTGACGCAAATTTGAATTGCCTTAATTCTATACTTGCCACTTTTGCCAAATTTTACCAAGGGAAAGTGTGCTGCAGTTAAGGAATCTCACAAAGATAGATAGCAAGAAGCTATGGCCGCCCCAGGCCAAGTAAAATTTTCACCGGACTAAGCAGCAAAATCGAAGCAGCAAAAACTAAGCATAAGGAAATCATGATGAAGCCCTGGCAGAATCTCTTGGCTCTGACTCTTAATTTAGTTCTACTGGGCCAAGTTCCGCTGGATCAACTGTCGCTGGGCCAAATTTTTCTAAGCCAGCCAGCCCTGGCAGCCACGGCAGAAAAAACTGCGGCCCCCAGCTCAAGCAAGACCATAGCTACTGTTGCCGAAGCCATAGAAATGGCCAAAGAGGCCATGCCTGAAATCAAATATGAGCTGGAAAAACAGCCCATGACCTCCTACCAGGGTGGTTCATCTCACGAAGCCCCAGCCTTGAATTTCCCCATCTCAAAGGGGCTGGCCGGAGTCTCCATGTTCCTCAAGCCAGGTGGCCTACGTGAGCTCCACTGGCATGCCAATGCTGCCGAGTGGTCGTATGTGATAGCGGGCCACTGCCGCATCACTGTGATTGATCCAGAAGGCCGCTCAGAAGTGAAAGACTTTGGACCTGGCGATGTCTGGTACTTCCCCCGCGGCCATGGACATTCAATTCAGGGCCTGGGCAATGAAGAATGTCATTTCGTGCTTGTTTTCGATAGCGGTTATTTTTCCGAATTTGCCACCTTCAGCATGACTGACTGGTTAGCCCAAACTCCCAAAGAAGTGCTAGCCAAACAGTTCAACTTGCCAGTGGAAACTTTCAATAATTTCCCCAAAAAAGAAGTCTACATT
>LNEX01000090.1 GCA_001464165.1 bacterium Ga0077546 | reverse complement strand
ATCTTAAGCTGTTTTGGACTGGGGTCCAGTCCTTCATCGCATCCAAATAACTTACTTGTGCTCTTTAGCGTACTTAAGTCGGCTAGCCTTAAGGGCTTTCAATATGCTAATTAGATTTTCGTTTTCAGGAATCTGTGTTTTAGCATAGTGAAAGTTGGTGAATACCCACTGCCCTTTGACGAATTTGAATTCGGGAACTACTGCCGGAACTTTACTCTTTTTGCCATCCGATAGGTCAAATACTTCGACCAAGTAGCTTTTGCCTTTGGCAATTGTTTTGCCAGCCAGGTAGCGCTTTGGTGTTTCTTGGCCGTTGATATAAGGGTCAAAGTCTAGACCGACAATTTCATCAGGTACTTTGGCTGATTCAGCCAGGTCTTCTTTTAGCATTGCCAGTAGTGCGGGGCTGAATGAGCTTGCTCGTTCCTTCAGAATACGCTCGCTGCATGGCACAGGTACATTTTTTGTCATCTGTGGAATGTACCAGGTGTAGAAAGATTGGACAAAACCCTTAGCACTGGGAGCTGACTGAGCTTTGACATTGGGTATTGTCGTCAGTAAAGCGGCCAATAGCACCATTGCCTGTATTATTTGCGTCATTATTGACTTGGGTGCATAGACCATCCGACCATTTGATTTCTTGATGCTCACAGATATCTCCATCAGGTCTTCGAGGCAACTATTCAAGTTCTATGTGGCCATTTAACTTCAGCCACATGAGTAAGCTTCCTGAGATGAAAAACATGAAAAATATACAGATGTAATAGCCAAAGGCTGCGTGCACTTCTGGTATGGCAAAATTCATGCCGTATATGCCTGCAATTAAACTTGGTGGCAGTATTACAGTGGCAATGATAGTCAAAAGAGTGGTGGTCCTGTTGGTGCGCAAGCTCAGGCCTGAGACATAGACATCCATAAGGTTGTAAGACATCGCTCGGTATGTTTCAAATAGGCGAATCACTGCAGCGGCTTCATCTTTGCGATAGCCAATTTGTATTTTACCTCTTTCGCTCATCAGTGGATTCTGCGAACGCTCAAGAGCTAGTAGAACAGTTTCGATGGGCCAGACTTGATTGAGAAAAATCCAAATTAATTGCTGTGCCCTATTGATCATCTCTAGCTCTTGCTTGCCTGGTTTGAGAATGATTTTGTTTTGAATCTCTTCTAGTCTAGTACCGCCTAATTTCAGTAGTTCAACGTAGCTGTTGAGAACATCTTGAATTAGTTCTGTGGCTAATATATCGACAGTGTTATCAGCGAAGTACTGTCCTTTCTCTTGGAGCTTGTGGCTGACCATCGTAAAAGCACTATCGTGGCTAAACTGCCTTGTAATCAAGACTTTCTCAGCCATAAAAAAGTTGATGCTTTCAATGGCGTCAACTTTTTCTGTTATTGAAGGGCGAGCTAGCGTCCAAAAAATACCGTTATGAAAGTCTTCGTGAAAAGAGCCTTTGTGAGGGCCACGCAGTAACTTCTTTTGCTCATCGGTGAGGTCGAGAAAGTCACTGAGGTGTTTCCAAAACTCATCGCCCAATGAGCCGGAGAGATGCAGCCAGACAAAGTCTTTCTCGCTACGCTTTACTGCTAAATCTTCAAAGTCAAAGAAACCGGCTTCGGCCAGACCATCTTGATCTAAGCAATGCAGCTTAGTGCGCAGCTCCATTGTCTCTGGTAGACAGGGCTCAAGAGCCAAGGTTCCCGGCGAGAAAGCCAGTCTTCCATGGCTAAAAGGCAATTCTTTCACAGACATCCTCAAAATAAGGGCGAAGTGAAAATATAATGGCAGAAAAGAGCTACTGACAATTTATTTTTGAGATTACCAGGTGGCGACGAAACCATCTCTTGGGGCCATCATTCTTTGCAGATATTGTTGAGAAACCGGCTTGAAGTGCTGAGTGTTCTTCCTATCGGGATCGCCAAGAATATACTTGCCATTGGCGTCTCGCCCGGCGATATAAATGTAGTGTGGATTGCCTGTATGAGGGTTGATTACTTTGGCAACGGCTGAGTGGCCCTTATCTAGTTCGCGATTGAGGTCGCGCATAGCTTGTTCGCCGACATTGCCAAAGCCGTAGCTGTATGGTTTTGCTTCTAAGCCGATTTGTCTCATCTGACCGGCTAGGGTTTCCAGGGTGCCGCGGTAGCCAATTCCATTTGTTTTAGTGAGATCCTTTAGGTCTTGAGACTCTCGGCCGTGAACTATGGGGCGTCCTAGGCGGTGATCGGCTTTGGCCATGCCAACGGCAAATGCTGCACAGCTATAACCGTCGTCTTGACGGGTGTAGAACTTAGCAATATCACTGACCGAGCGCACGGCACCGGGGCTAACATCGCTTCTACCATCAGGTCTAGTTTCGGTTTGAGAGTCGCCTTCTCTATTGCGCCAAGGAATAATTACTGGTTCTTTCGGCTTCTTCTCGGTTTGTTGCTGCTTTTCTGTCTCTTCGGCATCAGGACGACGTTCTGGTAGTGGCACGTTCTCCGGCAGTACAGTGCTCTTGTCGGGTTTGACATCGGGTCTTGGTTTTACCTCTTGCTGAGGTTGCAGATCTTTTTTCGGAGTAACTTCAGGCGCCGGTATTACGTCGGTTTTTGGCTTCACTGCTTGATTGGGTAGCACTGCATCGCTCTGGCTAAACTTAGAAATAGTGCTGTCTTTTTCATTGGCGGTCCACCAGTCACCACGATAGTCGGCTTTGCTGCCGTTCTTTTTATGCTGTTGTTCTATCTCGCCGTTACGCTCTACGCCACGCAAAACCGGATGGGATTTTCCTTGGGCGTCAGTGCTTGAAAGTTGTAGCAAATGTACGTCTTTACCAGCTTCGAGGCTGGCAATTTCGAATTTGCGAGGCTTCCCGCCATCATTTAAGGTGATGTGAACACGACCATCTTTGCCTTTTTCAGAGTCTTTGAAGATGGTCGACATGGCGTCCATCTTCTGTTTGATGCTCGCTTCTGGTGATTCGATGGCTTTTTTTGCGTTCTCAATGCGCTGTTCTTTAGTCAGTTCGGTGGGCTTTTGTTGATCGCTTACGGGCTGAGACTTATCTACCCCGGTTGTAAGCTGGTCGGCTGGCTTGCTTACCTTGAAATCTTGCCAGCCTTGAAGGGTCAGGCTGGGCATGTCGCTAGTTGTTTTGCCCGGATCGGCAGGCTTATATTGTTTTAGCAGCTCCACGCGGTCAACACTCGAAAGCGTGCTGTCGACGGCACCTTGATTGGCGTCTAGCTTCTTTTCTGGGGCTTGTGCTGGCTGGTCTAGTGGTTTGACGCTCATTGGCTGCCTCGGACTAATGCAAGAGTGAATGGTTGCTAACGTAGCGATAGTATGACTTCGGTCGTGAAAAAGACGTGAAAGATTGACCCTTGTTTAATTTAAGCGTTTTGACCTCGGTCTTACCAATTTTTTGTGCTATCTAGTAAGCTAACTGCAGTCAGTATTCAATTGGGGATGTCATGTCGCTTCAGAAAATCAAGGATGCCATAGCTAATCAGAAGATGATTTGTCCCGAGTGCAAGAAACCAATTCAGAAGTGGGAAAAGTATGCTGAAACAATCGACGCTGTGCGCGACGGTTTCAACATCATCGAAATAGACTCAAATGCTTCAAGGGTGACGCTCACCTGTGGCAATGCTCCCTGTGCCTGGAAAGAACGTTCTGAATATTGGATTGAATACATTATTGATTAGTTTCCTGGTAAGGGAAGGTCTAACCTTTGCTTGAACAGATTTGAATAGATTTGAACGGGTTTGAGTCATTTGAAAGAATTGTATTCGCAAGTCGTGACCGACTGGTGACCGCCGCGACTTGCTAGTGGAAAGGGGCGAGCAAGATTACTTTCTGATTGTGGCGTCGGAGCCATATTTTTGTGGTCGCTGGTCATAGAAGGCAATCTCGATTGCCAGAGCAACTCCGCCTCCTGCTGCGGCTATGAAAAATAAAATAGCAACGCCAGGATAACCAAATATTGTAAATCGGGTTGAAACTCGCATGAGCAAGGCTGCACCGACTATGAGTGCCGCCAGTATGAGCGATAGACTTATTCTATTGGCTAGTTTTTGGAAGGCGTCAACTAACAGTGGCTCATCGATGACTTTGACCGAGAGTTTGTTATGAGCGGCTAGGTCTAAGATTTTATTGATGTGTGTCGGAAATTTCTCAGCAAAGTTCTTTGCTT
>LNEX01000089.1 GCA_001464165.1 bacterium Ga0077546 | reverse complement strand
AACGTCTAACTCTCGAGCGTGATGGACAAATCAATTTTTCGCAACAGGAAAGTATTTACCAACCAAAGCAGACTGCTAAACAAATAGAAATTGGCACAAAGTCGTGGCCTGAAGAGGGCATATCGGCTCAGTTTGAAAAAATTACCTTCAAAGACAAGACTCGAACCGAAAAATACACTCTCAATATGTCGGCCGAAGCTCAAGCTGCCGGACAATTTGAGCATATGGTCAAGCAATTCGACAAGAGCGGCAAATTGGTCGCCAAAGAAACCAATGATCACACTGGCAATCGTATTGTTCTCGGCGATATACAAAACGGCAGTCCACAGTCAATTACAATCGACAAGAGTGATGGCACACACGTAGAGCTAAACAAAGGCTCTTCTTATTTCAAAATGGCTGGCACCTGGAGCGATAAAAATGGCACTGGCCCGGTTGTTTGGCAAGGGGATCACCTAGTATACAAAGACAAAAACGACAAAATTGTTGGCACTGATCGCTTTGACCCACATAGAGCTGGTCACATATCCTTTGAGCTGAGCGCAGATAAGCTTGATTTAGACACTGGCAAAGCCACACGTATTGAGGCTGATGGCAGTAAAACAATTATGTCTTTCAGCCCAGGTCGACGCGATACTGTTGCCACCGATGGCAGTATCAGTGGCACAGTTAATAGAGTGGACAGCGCAGGTAAACGAACTCCGGTGGAATTATCTCATCAAGATAGTGCTGGCAATGTCTCTATTGTCAATGTCGAAAACAAGTCACTTACTAGACTTGAAGGCAATAAAATCACCTATCATGTCAACGCGAATACTGATCAATTTTCAGAGAAGAAAGTAGGCCAAAGCTTTAGCGAAAACCTTTCAGAAATTGAACAATCCTACATTGCCTCACATCCAGAAGTATGCAGACGAGATATTGCCCAGCTTCATGTGCGTTTGCACGACAAACCAGAAGAACTAGCCCAAGTCTATCAATCACTGAACCAGCTCGATGAAGTCCAGAACCTAAGCACTGCTGAGAAGACTGCCCTTAAGGCGAGTGCGTTGCATAACCTGGCATACCCTGCAGAGATAAGTCAGGGTCAATCTGGAACCTGTTATGCTGCGGCCCCAGAGCGGGTGTTAGCGACTGCTCAGCCGGCTCAATATATAAACATTATCAATGAAGCAATTTCGACCAATCGCGTGACAACTAATGGTGCCGGTCCAGAAATTAATGAGCTAAATCCTACGGTACTTCACCAGAAAGATAGCAGTGGCCGAAATATTGCCAGTCGCATTTTTCAGACCACTTTCTCTGAGGTTGGGTTTGCCCTTAAGCCTCCAGTACAGTCGCCAATTAATGACACTTATTCAACGGTTGATTATTCTAGCGGAACTTACCGCAACACTAAAGACGGCCTTGGTGTTCTCCTAAACCCTGACGGCACAGCTCAAACCTACCCAGGTATGGACTTAATGCAAGTAACAGATACGCTTAACCGCCTGTCTGCTCCAGATCACCCTGGCTATAAACTCAATGTAGCTCATGACTCTGAGTCCCTCTACAGGGCCTTTAAGGCTAACGGTGGGCAGCCAATGATTAGTGCAATTGATCGCGCCTCTGCTCCATTTGGTGGCAAGACCCACAACCCCGGAGACACAACCAATCACGTAGTTACCATTGGTGCAATGACACCAATAGCAAATGTTGATGGTGCGCGCTATATAACCACTTTCCAGATGAATGGCGGCGCCGCTGACGACGTCACCACTGATGATACCAGCCACATGACTAATGTCACCAGCATCTCTAACAAAGGTATTAAACCTACGGTTCTCTATATCAGCGAACGTTCATAGCTCAGAATCAGCGTGCCACACCAAAGAAATCTCATTCGAGCATATACTTCATCAACATTTCATCAGCCTTCTTACGTGCTGGTGTCATTTCTGGGGTAAGCATGCGCGCAGTCAGGCTGTCCATCTCTTTCTGCAATTGACCAGGCGCTTTTAAAACTTTACTGAGATCAAAAGAATGATCTACCAAAGCCGTGAGTGCCGCTGGCTTCTGAGCTGCTGCTACAGCGCCGTGTCTGATCATTGACTCATTAATTGAGGGAATAGTGCTGATACCAAAACTCTTTAGGTGAGCGGCCTTCAAAGCGTCAACAACGTGCTCACCCTGAGGGTTGCTACCAGCCAACTCACCATCGACCAAAGCCAATTTGAACCTATTAGGTTGTACGACAACTTCGGCACCTTCATTAGTGATACCCGTAAAAGGTTGCAAGCGTTTGATCTTGGTGAACCAGGTAACACTTTCGCCCTGTTCTTGTAAAACTTGCCTGAAAGCTTTGCCCATGAATGGGCTATCTTCCACCAACAAAATACCTTCTCTCTGGTG
>LNEX01000088.1 GCA_001464165.1 bacterium Ga0077546 | reverse complement strand
GCATACATGAGTGCGGACGTGATTAATTTTTCCAAATTGCATATACGCGAGCAGGCCGAGAAAGCTCTTCTCGTCACCTTGCTCAGCTAGCTTGCAAAGCTTTCTGACCTTCTTGTGAGCAACTGCCCCGTCCGCGGTCTCGGTCAACTCTTGAATCACTTTTTCGACGTTTGTTGGCATGTGCGGTTGGAGCATCCCTTTGTGCCTGGTGACAAATGTTTGGGCGAGGAGATTTGAACTCCCGACCGCTCTAATTCTAAATGAGATGCTCCATGAGTTTCTTCTCTATTTGCTGTCTTGGGCAAACATTTCGATTGTTTATTTGGTGATCCAGTGGTGATCCGAGGTTAAGAAAATACCCCATAAACAGAAGAGACCCGACGATTGTCGAGTCTCTTCTGTGGCACTAGGCCTTAGTGGTGGGCGAGAGAGGACTTGAACCTCCACGTATTGCTACACTAGATCCTAAGTCTAGCGCGTCTGCCAATTCCGCCACTCGCCCACGTGTGACGTTGCTGGGCAACGAGCTGCTCAGAATACCATAGCCAATTAAACCTTGACTACGCAGCCTAGCCGACAGCTTAAACTGCCTTGCTCTGGACAATCATCGGAAACCTCCTTCTCTGCCATTTGATGCCGGTTATGCCGACTCTTTGCAAGTAGCTGCCGTCCCACGAAGTGTTAAGACCATTGCGTTTTAATGCCTCCTCAATTTTCTGGCCCACCTCAATAGCGATATCAAGAGCTTGCTCTGAGGTCTTATCCACCGCCCCAAAAGTGATGTTCAATTCGCCAGTGGCCACTGCCTCATCGGTGTCTTGTGCGTGAAAGAACGCATAGCCCCAGATGTCACTACCCTTGCGCTTCGACTGCGTAGATTGCTTGGATAGCGATTTCATCGTCACTTCTATTTCGTGTTTGGATGTTCGCGTTCTCTTGGCGTTGTTCTTCAATGCACGCTCAATGCGCTTGTGGCCACAGCTGTTACAGCAACTGAAATTCTGTTTGGCCAATATTCCCATTTGATTCAATTCAAGAAATGCCCTATCAAGCCGCTCGCAATCTGTGGGCGACACCCAATTGATTTCCTCTAAGTAGCGTTTGACGATGCGCTGATACACCAGCTTTTGTGCCACTGGCAGCAACTGTTCGCGCGCGATGTCGTCTTGAAATTCAATTATCGTTCTTTCTACCAGTTCATCAGGGCCGAGAAAGCCTTCGATTACATGCAGTTCGATGAAGTCTGTCAGCATCTTTCTTCTCACTTTTGACCCTCTCAATTTAGTGCTCGATTTGCTTGTGTTCACTTCGCTGAATTTCTTTCCGACCAGTTTTATTGATATCGATTTCATTCGTCTATCCCGTTTGAGTTAGCTAAAACCGTGAGTTGATTCTTGTGGGCTTTAATGGCGTTGTTGGCTAGTTTGCGACTGAGATTGAAGAGGCGCCAGTCACTCTTCTTTTCTGCATGCTTCTGCAATAGTGCCTTCGCCAAAATCTTTGCATCAGCTTTTGGCAATTCTTCAATTGCATCAATCATTGGTGGAATGCCATCACTCGATAGTGACAATGCGTAGGTTGTGTCTAATATCTTCGGAGCTGAGTTGAGCACCAAGCCAATATCTTGTGGACGCAATTTCGACAGGGCCATGTTTGATGTTTGAATCAGAGCATCCGGATTTGCCAGGTTGATACCGAGCAAGATTGCTACTCCTGATAAATAGCTAGCGAAGGCAAAACGCTGGCGCTTGCCACTGAGTACTGTGGCGGCAAATATTGCGCACACTGTGCCCAACCAGCCCATGAACACAGTTACATATAGTCTTAATTCTGATTGGCCAAACTCAGTTTGATACAAGCCCATGCGCATCAGAGCTGATCCGAGAATTACTAGCACTAGGGCAATTTGTGTTCCGGCTAAGACTCTAAATGCATACAAGCCCATCTTCGATTTGCGAATGAGCATGCTGTCTGCCATTAAGAGTAACGGTAGCACCAGTGCCACCACTGTGTTCAGTTCGAAGAAACCTTTGTGCACATACTCAGCGTAACTCAGCCCTGGAGTGATTTCGATCAGGCTGGCTCCGCCGAAGAGATAGCGCAGTTGCACGGCCACAAATGTGGCGAAGAGTACATTGACTGAGCCGATTACTGTCGCTAGCTCTGTTAGGCCGAGGGCGAACCTCGGTTCTTTCTCGGGTACTTCGAGGCTGAAGCGGGAGTTGGTGGTGTCTATATTTGAGCTTGTGTTGAAGTTGGTGTTGTGGTTAGAATTGTGGATGCTATTTGAGATGCGAGCGGCCTGCGAATTGCGCTCGGCAATGCTTAATTGCGAGAAGCGAATCTTGTCGACGGCACCTTCGTGTTCATATTCATGTTCAGGTTCATGTTCGGTCTCATGTTCATACTCCCTCTCATACTCAAACCCCTCCCTCAACATCGGCCCACGCACAGGAGCACCTGCTGCAACGAGGGCATTGAGGGCTCCGGTTGAGCCGAATACACCGATGTCTTTGCTGACTTTTGTCTCTTTTATCCTATTGGCGTTTTTTGCACTGCTCTCATATGTCGCATCGAGCCGTTCTCTCTGCTCTGCCTGTTCTCTATGCTCATCAAACAATGCCGGATTTATCGTGTATCCGTCGCATTTGAAAATTGAGAGTCCGTGTAAGAAACCCGCTGAGAGCCAGGTAAAGATCGAGAAGATAATCATGTTGACGGAGAGATCGCCTAAGTCAAAATTGATTGACTTTTGTGCGATTGCAGCAAACGCTGGGTCGGCTGCTGTGAACAATCCCAAAAATATTACCACTAATGGTGTCGCTATCGCCAAACCTTTGAGCACCGCTGTGAGATGCTTGGCCGATTTCTCTGACATTGTCTCGCGCCAATTTATTTCGCGCACCAAAAGCTCTATCGTGTTAAACGTCGGAGTGATCGCAATGCTCACTAGGGCTGAGGCGTAGTGCAGCAACCCTCCTTTGGCTAGGGGCGTGCCCATCAGCGAGTAGGAGGCGAAGGCGAGGGCGCTTACGATTACTGCGAAATCAATCAGTAGAAGAGTTGGTGAGTCGCGCAGGAGGAAGGCGAGGGAGAAGACCACCGCGGGGATGAGGAAGCCGAGGCCGTGGCGGCGTGTGCGCAGTTTGCTGGCGCAGGCGACGAGGCAGGTGGCCAGGGCTAGGGCGATGGTGACAGTGGGGACGCCGAAACCTACCATTGTGTTTGTGTGGAAGTTTTCCTTGAGCATGAGGTCGGCGAGCAGTCCGATTGTGGCTGCTGATGCCAGTATTGCTAGCGGGATGTTCATTTTGTTTTCTCTTGTGGAGTTTTTGACGGGTTGAACTTTTGAAGTGTCGTGTTGAACGTGTTTTGTGCGGGTTGAACTTTTTGTGTGCGTGATTGGTTCATTTCTATTGATGGCGCGTTTAATCAATGCGCTTGGTGGCGCATTTGATAAACGTGTTCGGTTTGCGCCGTTTGTCGGCGTGCTTGGTCCGCGCACTTTGAGGTGCGCTTTTTGCATGTGTGCCAATCGCCGTGCGGCGCGCTCGCTGCGTGCCACCTAGCTATTGGTTTTTGTTACAGATACCTTGGATGATAAATTCGCATGCTGCGAACCTACTTTCAATGTTATAGATCCGACTGGTTAAGAACCGCAAGTGGTTTCTTAACCTCGATTTGCTGTGTTAAGGCGAAAGCGCTGTATGGTGCGGCTTTAGAGTGCTGCTGTTAGGAATAGTTAGGGCTTGGTAAATTCGGCGTGTGCGCTTGTACCAATTCGCGTTAGGGGCGTGTTCCGTTGTCTGAGACTGGGTGCGGGTGGGGTTTCCACTATTTGTTATTTGGTTAGTAGCGCTTATATTTGATTAGTTGTGAGGGCTTTGCCGTGGCTGCTGTTTTTAAATCTATGTTGGTTGCTGCGGCCTTGTTGTTGGTTGGGTTTGGCGCGGCTGGGGCTGTGTGGGCGAAAGGTAGTCGCTTTTGCTTTCCACCGCAGAGATATGACTGCAGGGGGGCTATAAATAGTCCTAGCCCGGTTGCTTCGATTCCGCGCGCTGCGTTTAATGAATATATTTGGGTCAATTCCACATTGGTCCAGGCGCCTATGTATGTAGATTCACTGAATGCCCGGCTAACCCTTGAAGAGAAGGAGGCTGAGGCCGCCGCTGACGCTCGCAGGCTAAGTTTGATGGAAGAGTCGAGGGCGTCTGCTGCGAAGCGTGCTGCCGCTGCTCAGGTTGCTGCCAGTAAGGGTGGGCGCCCACGCTTCAAGTTTCAAGTGACTCACTGCGGGTTCGACTTGGGTAAACGTGACGCATCTGGTAATTACCCTGTTCCCGTCCCGCCACCCGGTGGCTGGAACAATCCGGTTGGAGTCTTGACCCCAGCGCCGGTAAGCGCTACTGGAGAGGGTTCTAACTCTGTATATCAACCTAGCTTGAAGACTTTTAAGCCAGCAAGCTCGTTGGACGGGCATTGATATGGCTGCACTTTCTGAGTTTGCTCTGCTCATGATGGTTCTGTTGAGCTGCGGTCTTTTCTTGGCTGTGGCGCTATTCACCAAGCCTCTCTGGGCAAAGGAGAAACCTCTATATGTTGGCGACTTTGGTCCGCGCCTTGTGTCATCAAATGGTGACTTCGTATTGCCTAATCACTCGCGTGTGCAATGGACCATAAGGAGTTATCGTAGCCTTGGGGCTGATTCTTCACCAAGCCAACCTCTGGACTGCGGTGTTAGTTCCTATCGGAGCTATGAGAAACGGGAAAACCAAATGCATGTGCGTACTCTGTCTCTGGGCCACCTTGATAGGAACGGGAAGTGTGGCAGCGCGGGAGCGAAGTCTTTGTCTGGTGAAGGTCGGTTTCCCTTCCCTGTCAACTATTACAAGATTGAAGCGGCACCAGCGAATAGCCACTAAGCTATTCTTTTTGAATTAATCGTATGGCGTTTACTGTATTGCCAATCGACCCGAATGTTTGGTAACATCAATTCAGTTGTCCCGGTGTGCCTAGGTTAGCTTCGGCTAGCATGCTATCCGGGACCCAGTTTTTATATTGAGAAAAACTAGCTCGATTTTGCGGTGCAATTATCGTTCTTTTGACCTAGACCGAGCCACTAAGCCATTCTTTTTGAACTAGCGTGTTGTAAGAAAGTTCAATTTG
>LNEX01000087.1 GCA_001464165.1 bacterium Ga0077546 | reverse complement strand
CGGGAGTGCGGGAGTGCGGGGCTTAGGAGCAGAGGGGTAAGACGGGGGGGGGGGCACATGGGCACAGGGGCAGAGGGGGGCAATAAACGCATCAACTAGACCCCGCGAGGGCGGGGCTTTGTTGGAGCGTTGGGGCAAAGTTTTACTGACTCGTGAGTCAATACTCACAAACCGAGATTTGTGATTGGAACTTTTTTGATTTATGAGAGGTTTTTAGGACCTCTGCGCAAGATTTCGTTATGAATAATCTACTACCGGTAGGGTCACCTCCGCAACTAGCAAATTGATGTTCAAAAGGTGTTCAAAGTCTGTTATGCCATGGTGCAAGTGCGTTTTGGGGTTAGATAAAATCGCAAAATAGTCCCCCCGCTCCCAGAGGTGGTACTGCTATATGTGGTGTAGGCACTTCTTCTTGGCAGGCGCTCTCGTGCCTGCAAAGTCAAACAGGGCTTGGGGTCTGATAATGTCGTACTATGCCTGTATATGCTTTAGTGGTGGCGTTCGCGGTGGCTGATATATCTATGCGGCTGTGGTGCTATAGATGGTGCGCCTTGGTGTCGGTATTGGTGATTAGCGGCTGCTCATGCGCGTTTGTATATACCTTGGCGTGAGTGCGAATATGTCCGATAAGTGTGAGAGGGCGATAATATTTGTCGGCGCTAATTATCGGCCTATGTTGAAGCGTATAGCGTTTAGTTATTCCTATATGTGGCCATGGTGTGTTGAGATTTTTCGCCTATTAAGGTTGTTTTTGTGGTTGTTGTGACTTCTAGGAAAGCAGCGAAATTTCGTTTGGAATTTCGCTGCTTTCCTAGAAGTAGATAGAGCACGCGTCACGTCGGCGCATTGAACTTTTTTTGCGCAGCTGAATTTTGAACTTTTCGACGAGTTTTTACGTTATTCAAAAGACGGAGCAAGCGTGCCCAACGGGAGGAGAGCTGTGTCTACTTGTGTTAGCAAAATTCGCAGGTATGTGGCCTCTCTGTCTCCAGGAGTTCTTTTCAGTACACAGGATTGCGTACAGTATGGTTCGCGCTCCGCTGTAGATCAGGGCATTTACCGGCTCATCAAACTCAATATAATCGAGAGAATAGTGCGAGGAGTCTTTGTTGCCACCAATAGCCGCAAGTATGAGTATTCGGCAGAAGAAGTTGCTGCCGTGAAGACACGTGCGTTTGGTAATGCAATCGTTCATCCCGGTTCTACCTGCGCTCAAGAGTTAGGCTTGACTGATGACACTGCTGTAGTGCCAGCGCTTGCGAATTCTCATCAGAGTGACGATGCACATGTGTTTTTAACCTCCGGTCACTCCACAAGGTTTCGCTTTGGTGAAGGCTATATTTATTTGCGCAAATGTAATGGTCGAAAAGTTCAGCTTTCTGATAGCCATGTTGGCCGAACAATTCGAGCTCTTTGGTATATCCAACGACTTGCTCTTACCTTAGAGACTATCTACGCGCAAATTCTATCTTTTGACCGTGGTGATTTTCTTGAATTAGTCAGTAAAGCCAGACTGATGCCAGCTTGGCTGCGGGACAGAATCGCAGATGCTTTTAGTATGCGTTGGCAGCGCGTTGCCTTATCGCAAATAGTGAAGCCGAGAGTGTATTGCCTGATCGACAGCGGATAGTTTTTCCCTCATCAGGCAATGAAACCGGCTATGATTTAAGTAATGGCCACGCATCTTCCTGTCAATGAAAGATCTTGTCAGCGCAAGATCTTGGCAAAGAGAGATCTTGGCAAAGAGAGATCTTGGCAAAGAGAGATCTTGTCAAAGAAAGATCTTGGCAAAAATACTGTTGTTTTTCTCTTTTCTATCGCCTGAATTAGAAGCCTCACTCGATCAAAGAATTGCTCCCTATGATTTTACCTATCAGATTGTTGCTTTCTGCTTCTTGCTTTATTGGCTGTGTCCTAGTCTTTGGTTTGCACGTTGAGCTTCTTGAAGTTCGAGCTGGTGAGTCTAAAGTTGCGGCCTCAAAGCCAGCTATTCACAACAGATACGGCGCTAGTAAAAAAGTTGATGACAAGATCGTGGATTCACGAGAATTGTGGAAATACAGTATTCCGCGCAAGGCGATTAGTGCAAATCAATTGCCTGTTGGTAAATTGGTGGGGCTGTTGCGCAAACGCAAATTGGCTGAGATTCGGCAATTGCTCAAGGATACGCCTGTTCATCCTGGCGATGCTCATGAGCGCTTGATGTGGGAAGCCGCTTGCTTGAGTAGCAGAGATAGGTCTGAGCAAGCTGTTGTATTGTTCGACAAGGTCAAGAATTTAGACAGTGCTCCTGTTTTGATTCTTACTAAGGCAGCCGAAGCATATGCTAGTGATGGGCAATATAGCAAAGCTATTAAGCTCTGCGACAAGGTGCTTGCCCAATACGAAATGAGCGATGCTTATCAGATTCGGGCCGGTTGCTATGGTGCCACCAATAGGCTGACCGAGGCGGCCGCAGATTTTGAGAAGCTCGCAACTCTGGGCGGGTCATCACCTGTTGGATTTTATTGTCGGGCCGCTAGTTTGTTGCTAAAAGCCGGTAAGAGTAAAGATGCATTGGCGATGACTGATAGAGGCCTGACGGCTGTTTCGCCAGATTTAGCCGCGCCGCTTTTTATGGTAAGAGGTGATTGCTTCAAGTTTCAAGGGCGATGGCAGGATGCGATAAATAGTCTTACTGAAGCCATTAAGTTGACTCGTTCACATAAGGCTAGTGCTGGCGGTGAAGACGAAGTGATATTGTCGACCTGCTACAAAGAAAGAGCCTTTTGCTATCAGAAACTAGGCAAGCCGAACCTCGCAAAAGGAGATTTGAAGCTACTTGAGGAAGCAAGCAAAGGCCTTGCTGATG
>LNEX01000086.1 GCA_001464165.1 bacterium Ga0077546 | reverse complement strand
AATTGATTCGCCTGATATCGTGAGCAACGCCCCGACAAATACACCAGTGGGTAAACTTGATGAAGCTACAGCAGCGCGCAAGCCTAACCTGCGCTGGAGCCCTAATTGAATTTGCGCCCAATTAGAAATTAGACAATGCTGTCAAATTCCATGGCCAATTTTAGGTAGGTCATGCGCTCTTTGATGCGAGCAATTTCTTTTTTTGTACCTTTTATTGGTACAAGACCGCATAGCGCCACCAAGTTAATAAACATCAGAGGAGTGGCCGCTATCATCATCTTGGCCAGTTCATCGCCAGCGAACTCTACGTAGCACTTTACTGTAATAAACAGGCCAATCATGTTGGTGACAAGAAAAACGATGTAGTGCAAAACAAGAAAGATACGCTCTCTTAGCTCCGCAGCCATAAGAGACGCCATTTCGGCTCTCATCTCAGGAGGGATTGACCTGTTCTGCCGTTTGTTCTTGGCAAAAGCAGGGGTAGACTTATTCGTAGACTGAGCAACCCGTTCATTAATGGCATTTGAACTTTGTATTGCCGCCTTGCTGATCGTTGGGTCAAAGCTACCTTGGCCGAAATGCGATTGCATTCTAGGAGCCCCACAATTGCCGCAGAACTTAGAGAGAACTTCGATCGCTGCAGAACAATGCATACAAGCGAAAGTGGTGGGAGCTGATGGAAGCATCGTTGTGGCCAAGTCAAAACCTCATCTAGTTAGAACATCTAGTTTGCGGTAGCAAGCTCTTGAAATTACATTTTGAGGCTAACTAGCCGATTTTTGCACGTGCCTAGAAAATTCTTAAGAAAGTAGGGGGCTGTCAGTGGGTAAAACCGTCAAAAATGGGCTTTTTTTTGAAGAGTTTGTAAAGTACTTGGTTTAGCGCAGGGAGTTGGTCAGTGAGGCCGCCGACTTGATTAGCTTGATAGCTGCACTGCGGTTGAATTTACCATCAGTAAATACTTCTCTAAATATGGCTTGACCAAGGAATTGATTGTTTTTCATCAGCAGACGATGGGCAAAAGGCATTGCTGCATCCACAAAGTTGAATTTAGGATTGATTGCTAGGGCAATGCCTTCGAGGGTAAGCAGTGCTCTCATTACATAGGTGAACTCAGAGGGCAGGCTAAAGGGATAGGCAAAGCAGACTTCAGAGAAATCAAACAGCATTTTTCGGAAGCGCACTTTGTTCATGCCTTCAGCAAAACGGGCATCAATAATTGGCGTCAGGTCACGGCAAAGCGCGTCTCTATCAGCTTCTGGCTTGAGGAAGCCCATACCGACAAAGTCATCTACGAGGTCGCGATATTCTCGTTGAATGGTGTGCATGAAGGCGTTGATCATGTGTTGCTTTAGCTCGGGGCTGATGCGACCCACCATGCCAAAATCGAAAATTCCTACTCGACCGTCTTCCATTATGCGCATATTACCCGGGTGAGGGTCAGCGTGGAAGAAGCCTTCTTCTAAAAGTTGTCGCAGGTAGAAGTTAGCACCAGTTTTAGTGGGATGCCTGATACGTATTCGATGGTGAGAACTCTACGGCCAGTCAATTTCCAGATTATGCGAGGAATATAAATGCTGTCGAAATTGCGGTAAGAGCTTCTGAACACATCGGCGTTACGGCCTTCGCGGATGTAGTCAATTTCTTCAAATATTGTTTTGGCAAATTCGTCAACAATTCCGGGCCAATCAGTATGACGACACAGGCTTGGGTACTGCATTACTTCATCCGCTACAGCGGCAAGAATTTGCACGTCCATGACAATAATGGAGCTAAGATTCGGTCTCTGAACTTTAACGACTACATCCCGGCCATCTTGCAGTTTGGCTTTGTAGGCCTGGGATAAACTGGCAGCAGCTATGGGGACATTGTCAAACTCTTTGTAGAGATCTTCTGGTTGACCTCCAAGTTCTCGCAAGATTGTAGCCCGGGCGATTTCTGTTGGAAATTGGTCGACGTTTTCTTGTAGCTTGGTCAACTCCAGCATCGCCGGAAGGGGTAAGAGGTCTGCCCTCGTGGAGAGTGTCTGACCGATTTTGACAAAGGTTGGGCCTAGGCCATTTAAGCGTCGGCATAGCCAGCGGCCTAACTCCCGATATTCTTCATAGTCTTGATTTGAGAGGGCTGCTTCCTCGATGTCATCAACTACGTCACCTTGAAGAGCTCGCTCGAACTCTTCAGCGTGAAACTTAGAGAAGCCTTTTACCGACCAGATGATTGTCCAGACAATTGGCACAACGCGATAGGCGGCTTTCCAGCCCTGCAATTTAGCGATGCGGTGAAAAACTTTGATTGTTGAGAGCAAAAGCCTGAAGGCGCTGACATCTCTGAAGCTCTCCCTGATTGGGTTGAACTCGCTTGGGTTGAAATCTATGCTGCTTTTTTCTTGAATTGTCACTAAATCTGCATGCCATTGCCAGGAGCTATTGGACTTACTAAGTGTATAGCCTTATTGTATGTTGTCAGCAGGAAAGAGCAGAAATTTAAGATTCATGTGACATTGCTTAAATGTCGAAAATCACAAGTGAGGGGTTTTAGAGGGTTAGTGACGCTTATTGATTATCAGTTGCTGCATTTGGATGATTTCTTTCACCCCTTTATTGGCCAGCAGCATCAATTCACCTAACTTAGCGGCGTCGTAGGGCTTATTCTCTGAAGTCATTTGTAGTTCCAGAATCTTTCCAGACTCAGTCAAGACAATATTGCTATCCATCTCGGCTTGCGAATCTTCGCTGTAGTTGGGGTCCAGCAATAGCTGCCCGTTCAATTGCACAACTGATACGGCCGCCATATGCTCGGTAATTGGTAGCTCATCGAATACACCGGCTTTGCGCAGTTTGGCCAAAGCATCATAAAGTGCCAAGAATCCACCACAGATTGATGATACACGGGTACCTGCATCAGCTTGCAGAACGTCGCAGTCAATTGTGATAGTGCGCTCACCTAGAGCGCGGCGGTCAATCACGGCCCTCAAGCAGCGGCCAATTAGGCGTTGAATTTCATTAGTTCTTCCAGACGCCTGGCCTCTGGTCACTTCCCTTTGGGAGCGTTGCAAAGTCGAACCAGGCAGCATTGAATACTCTGCCGTAACCCAACCTTCGCCTTTACCGATCAAGAATGCTGGCACTCTTTCTTCAATTTTGGCTGTACAAAATACTTTGGTATCACCAATCTCGACAAGTACAGACCCGTCTGCGTTCTTGGTGAAATTTCTTGTAAATTTGACCGGTCTTAGCTGGTCCCATTGTCGGCTGTCGCGCCGCTTATACATCAAATACTCGCTTTCTACTCGAAGCAAGATCTAAGTATATAACGTCGAGGCCCTTGTTAGGCAATTAGTTTCGACCGAAACGCAGTCTGTTAACTTGGGCAGTTCCAGTTACGACCAATTGTTTGCCAGAAGTAACTTTTAGATCGGTAAAGCTGAAATGGATGTCATCTGATTTGGTGCCAAGGTTAGAGAGACCGTTGATCTTCTTCACTATGATTTCTGAGAGTTGTGGCGAGATTTCTTGGCCTGCTGTCATTAGTTTGGTATCACCTAGTTGCACCCAGCCGTCTTGAATTGAAAGCTGACTCTCAAGTTGTGCTGCCAGTGGAACTGCTAGTTGGCCTAGGCCAGCCTTACCTTCGGCGGTCATACTGACTTTATTGTTGCGACCAAGAATGACAGAGGCTCCAGTCATAGTTAGGCCAAAATTTCCTCCAGCGGCCCCGAGCAATCCCGCCAGCATGCCGCCTTTCTTTGTTACGGTGTATGAAAGTTTTTCAAGAGTACTAGGTGCTTTCAAATATTTGTTCAAACTATCTTGACTCACAAGCGCCGTGACTTGAGCAGTAGCGGGGCTAGTAAATTGCAGCACTCGTTGATTGAGAAGTAGACCAGTGTCAAACTTGAGCGCCCCCTGAGTGGTAAGGGTGAGCTTGTCGACAATGAAGTCTTCCATATTGCCGCCTTTGACCTCAACGTCTAAAGATTTCAATTCACCCAAATTGAGATCCATGTTGCGGGCGACTAGATGAATATTGTCACAAGCGCCTCTTGCGAACTGGCCATCTTGCATATCAATTTCTAGTTTGCCAAAGCTACCCGAGTTGATATCGACAAACGATAAGGTGGGAGCACTAAGAGCTTGGGTTGCTTGTTGAGGTATCTGCTGCATCTGCATCTGTGCGTCTTGGGCGCTTACAGGCTGCAAGCGAACAAATGTTGAGCAGCACAGTGTTGAGAGACTAATTGAAAGAGCCAGTATTCTTTTGAGCTTATGCATGACAATACCTTTTTAGTTCAAAATTCTAAAGACCACGTTGGTCCTTCATATGTTCCGTACTAGTATGGGTCATCAAAAAGCCCTCTCAGTTTCCTGAAAGGGCTTTCTAATTTTTTCTACTAACGAAAATCTAGTGAGATTCGGTTGTAGTAGCCGTTGTTGTTGAAGTTTCGGCTGATGGTGTAGCAGTTGTAGTGCTAGTTGTAGCAGCATCAGTACCAGTTGTGGTGGTAGTGGTGGTTGCAGCTGTTGAAGCAGCATCAGTAGCAGTACCAGTGGTACTGGTTGTGGTGCTGGTTGTCTCGGAACCACCGCCACTGCAAGCAGCGAGGGAAGTTACGAGGGCCAAGCTTGCGCCTGCAAGGGCTAGGTTTCTCAAAGTAATCATGCGGTCGATTCGTCTCCTTCTAATCCTGATGAGTTATTGTCAACGACAGCTCTCTCAGAGTGACAATGGTGGCAAAGCTAGTAAATTTCGCCCACCTGAAATCGTTTGAATTATACAGCCTACTAATTGCATTTCTGCCTCTTGGAAAGGGCTATTGTAAATATCAGTGCTTATTTTTGCTGCAATCTTTTTGCATCGGCATTACAAAAGGCCAATTGCGCCATCAGTGGGGGGTCAATCAGATATAAGACTTTTGCCCGTCATTTCAGTGGGCTTATCTATTCCCATGATTGCAAGAAGTGTAGGGGCTACATCGGCAAGGCCGCCAGGTGTGAGTTTTCTCATGGAGTTGTTTGCTAGCTTAAGCGGATCACATTCTGGGGTTTGGAAGCTTGCCACCACTAGTGGTACTGGGTTTGTCGTGTGGGCAGTGTGGGGTTCGCCGGTTTTGTAGTCAAGTAATTGCTCAATGTTGCCGTGATCGGCTGTGACTACGAGGGTACCATTGGCTTCTTGAACGGCTGCAAGCAGCGCGGCAAAGGCAAGGTCTACCGACTCTACAGCGGGCACAGCCGCGTCCATAATACCTGTGTGGCCCACCATATCGGGGTTGGCGAAATTCAGTACGATGAATGGGTGCTTACCACTCTTTATTGCTTGGCAGGCCAGTTCGCAAACCTGTGGAGTGCGCATTGCTGGTGCCAAATCATAGGTTGCTACTTTTAAAGAGGGAATTAATTGTCTCTCTTCACCAGGTAGCTGTATTTCTTTGCCGCCGTTGAAGAAATAGGTGACATGGGCATATTTTTCTGTTTCAGCAGTGTGGAATTGGCCGATATGGTGGCAGGAGATTACCTCTGGCAGAGTATTGTGCAAATCTTGTGAAGGTAAAACTTCTGGGCTGAAAGCTATCGGGAGGTTGAGAGTTGAATCATATTCAGTCATGCAAACGTAATAGATCGACGGCAAGAGCGGTCTGGCAAATTCGTTGAAGTCGCTCTGAGTCAGCACCCGTGATATTTCACGAACCCTATCTGGTCTGAAATTGAAGCAAATTACACTATCGCCATCCTTTATAGGTATGGCATTGATAATTTGCGGCGTGACAAATTCGTCGCCAACATTATTCGCGTAAGAGTTTTCTACTGCCTCGACGGCGCTTTCTGCCTTTGTACCTTCTGACAACACTAGGGCTTTCCAGTATATTTCCACTCTGTCCCAGCGCTTGTCGCGGTCCATTGCGTAGTAGCGGCCGCAAACTACACCGATTTTTCCCAAGCCGACTAGCTTTTCGTCGAGTTCCCGCATAAAGCGCTTGGCTGAGCGGGGAGGGGTGTCGCGCCCATCTAAGATCGGATGAACCACTAGTTCTTTGATCTGGTGGCGGCGAGCAAATTCTAAAAGAGCGTCAAGGTGATCTGGGCTGGAATGAACGCAACCGTCAGAAACCAAACCTAATATGTGAAGTACCCCACCGCTGCGCTTAACATTCTCGGCTGCCGCCACTAGGGCTGGATTATGAAAGAAGGTGCCATCGGCTACTGTGTTTGAAATCAATGTAAGCTTTTGGGTCACTATGCGACCGGAGCCAATAGTCAGATGTCCTACCTCTGAATTGCCCATAAGGCCTGATGGAAGGCCTACATATTGGCCTGAGGCTTGCACTTGGGTGAAGAGATATTTAGATTTCAACAGGTCATAGTTAGGTGTTTTAGCCGCCAAAATGGCGTTACCTCTCTTTTCGCTAGTAATTCCCCAACCATCTAATATTGCTAAAACAACCGGTCCCATAATTTTAAAAAACCCTATTACTATCTTGAATTGAGTAAGATTCTAGTGCATTTTTACTTAGTAGAACTATAGATAAATCTGACCGCTTTTTTCTTTGAACCACATACGGTGCCTAATCAGCAATGGACGAACCCAAAAAAGTGATTGCTTCCACAGGTCTGGCTCCGGACGGTTCTGGTTCGGTTACCCAAGAGGAGCATGATAATTGGATTGCCGAAGTCTCTCATGAATTAAGACTGCCACTTGCCAATATCAAACTGTTAGTCGAAACCTTGATAGATGGTGCCGTAGAAGAGCCGATTACGGCAATGAGGATGCTCAACCGTACTAAAGAAGAGGTGATTCGATTACAAAATCTAGTCAACGACTTGCTTTCTCATGAGAAGCTGCAGAACGGAAGAGCTGGGGACGATATGAGATTCTCTCGGGTTAATATTCAGCGCCGGGCTGAATCGTGCTTAGAGACAACTCGTGAGTTGGCCGACGAAAAAGGGGTGACATTGAAGTCTATGGTGGAAAGCGGATTTGAACTTTTGGCTAATGAAGAACAGATAGACCAGGTTCTTATCAACTTGGTGGAAAATGCCATTAAATTTACTCCCGCCGGCGGCTTTGTTGTGGTCCGTGCCGGCGGACCTCCGCCCTTTCTTGAAGTTGAAGATAGCGGTATTGGCATGGCTGAGGCTGAGATACCCAAGATATTCCCACGCTTTTATCGTGTTGATCGTGGTCGTACTAGAGGCAGCACAGGGCTAGGTCTCTCAATTGTTAAGCACATCGTTGATCTGCACGGTGCTAAAATCGCCGTGACATCTAAAGAAGGTTCAGGTTCAAAGTTCAGAATTGAATTTCCCTAAAGAGTAAGTATGTCCAGCAAAATTAAAATTCAGATTGTAGACGACGATGAGACCATCGTTGAGACTCTTACCTATAACCTTACCCGCCATGGGTTTGATGTTCACGCTTGCAACAATGGTGCATCTGGTCTAGCTCGTTTTGCTGATGCCTTGCCTGATTTGGTCATTCTTGATTGGATGCTACCCGATATGAAGGGGCCCGATATTTGCGCCTTGATTAGAGAGCAATCACCGGATATACCCATTCTAATGCTGACAGGAAGGTCGGCTCCAGCAGACATCGCCCACGGACTTTCTCGCGGAGCTGATGATTATTTAGTTAAACCTTTCAGCATGGTCGAACTTTTGGCTCGGCTGGAAGCACTTATTAGACGCACTCTCAAAGACAAGGCTCGTTCCGCTAAAGGCCGCATTGAACTCGGGTCTCTCTTGCTCGACGAAGACGCAAGGCGCGTGGTTTATCGCGGCAAAAATATTGAACTATCCCCGCGTGAATTTAAGCTACTCAAGGTGCTGATGCAGAATGTTGGCCGAGCGCTTTCTACTGAGGCGCTGTTAGATAGAGTTTGGGGCACTGATTTTGACGGGGATGTAAAAACTGTTGCGGTGCACGTTAGATGGCTTAGACAAAAGCTTGAACTAGACCCAAAGGTGCCTGTTTTGCTCGAAACCGTCCACCGCTCTGGCTATCGTTTGAACATGCCCAACGACTGATATAGGGGAAAGTTAGTGAAAACAGAGTCGATAACACTAATAAAAGAAGAAGTGCTGACCCTTGGTCGGATGGTTGAAACGACTGTCTATGAAGTAACTAGACTGCTCAAGGGAGATAGAAAGGCTGATTTGGCCATGGTTGAGCGGCAGGAAGAAGAGATTAATAGACTCTGTCAAGAAATTGAAGAGAAGTGTGTTGATTTGCTGATGGAGAGAGACTCATTTGGAGCTAAAGAGATTCGAGCTCTAGTCAGTATTCCTTTAATCGCGGCCAAGTTTGAGAGATTGGCTGATCATGCCAATCGTGTAGCGCGGTTTGCTAACTGGGCCAATGAAGACGAAATTGAAATTCCCGAGGAATTGCCGAAAATGGCCGCTACTGTCTATCACATGGTGCAGGAACTACTACTTTGCTTCCTGACTGATTCAGCCAGTAAAGCCAAGGAGATTCTAGCCAGTGATAACACAGTCGACTATTTGCATGATGTCTTGTCGAAGAAATTGCTTTCCAACTTAGGTGAGCAAGAAAGTGCTCATGCCCAAATGCGCGCTCAGTTTCTCTTCTGCTCGCGCTTCCTTGAGCGTATGGGTGACGCCTGTACATCGATTGCTAAGCGTGTGTATTTCCTTTCTACAGGCGAGCGAATCTTTAACTGATGCCTGTAATAGTTCTAGCCGGAGAAGAAGACTTTCAACTTTATCGTCGCTTAGACGCGCTTAAAGCAGAGTTGCTTGACCCGGCATGGGCTAGCTTTAATTACAGTCGCCTTGATAATCCTAGTGCTCAAGAAGTAACGGAGCAAGCCGCCTCTTTGCCCTTTGGTCCAGGAAACAAACTTATCATTATTGACCGCTGTGATTGGTTTGCGAAGAAGCGCTCGAGTTCTAGCAGCCCTTCTAAAGATGAAGGTAATAGCAAAAAAACAGCAAAGAGCAAAGACTCTGTCAATGAAGATACTCTAGATGCAGCCCTGTCTTCCGTACATCCAAGCACTTTTATAATTTTTGTCAGCACAAGTAATTTTGATACTACTCTTAGGCTCTCTAAGCTAGTATCAAAGTATGCCAAGCTTGAGTCTTTCCCACGGGAAAAAGTTTGGGCCGGTTCAACTAGTCCTAAGTTGCAGCAGTGGTGCCAGAAAGAAGCGAAGCACTTTAATGCCACCATTGAAAATGAGGCGGCTGACTATTTGATCGAGGGACTGGAAGCCAATCTGCGGCAGATCTCTTCTGAGATTGAAAAGGCCGCAATCTATATTTTGCCCAAGACATTTATTTCCCTCGATATCATTCGCCAACTAAGTCCTCATCACTCGAGTGTCTTTAGCGTCGCTGAACACTGGTTGGCTGGTGACACCCAAAAAACCCTTTTGACTTTGCGCGAGCTGTTGAGTCATCAGAATGCTATGCAGATATTGGCGACTATGCAAACTATGATTAGCAAATGGGTGCAGATTAAGCTCTTATGTGAAACATATAATAAAGAGTCGAGTTTCGGGCCCGGGATTAAGCGGCGCGAGCTACCTCCGCAAGAGCTTGCCAAGCTTTTGGCTTCAGATATCAAAGGTGGGAATTCTTTTGTTTTGGAAAAGGATGTAAGAAGGTTGTCGCACGCTTCTGTAGAGTTTCTCGTTGATAGTCGCATTGAATTGACCAAGTTAGAGCATCTTGTAAAAACTGGACAAATGCCTGATAGTCATGCTCTTGAGCTGTTCTTCTTGCGTTCCCCCAGGCAGCTAAATCATAAAAATAGAAGGTAGTAAGTGGCTGACTCTCAATACGTTCTCGAAGACATGGGCGCGAAAGATACTTGGCGCGTTTTTCGCATGATGGCAGAGCTTGTCGAAGGATTTGACGAAATGTCGCAGATTGGGCCTGCTGTCTCAATTTTTGGTACGGCGCGCTGTAAGCCCCATGATCCCGTTTATGTTTTGGCTGAGACTATTGCCAAGAAGTTAGCTGATAAAGGATTTGCAGTCATTACAGGCGGTGGGCCCGGGGTTATGGAAGCTGGCAACAAAGGGGCACTCTCTGCCGGTGGTGCATCTATCGGCTTGAATATCAGCCTGTCACATGAGCAAAGGCCCAATAGTTACCAGACTAAGTCGCTTGATTTTCGCTACTTCTTTGTGCGCAAACTGATGTTTGTCAAGTATGCCGTTGCTTTTGTTATTTTGCCGGGTGGTTTCGGCAGTCTTGATGAGCTTTTCGAAACAGTCACCTTGATTCAAACCAAGAAGATAAAGCGTTTTCCAATGTTTTTGGTTGGGTCGAAGTTTTGGAGCCCACTCTTAGATTGGCTCAGATCTGAAGTGATTACTCGTGGCTTT
>LNEX01000085.1 GCA_001464165.1 bacterium Ga0077546 | reverse complement strand
TCCTTGTCAGCCTATGCCAGACAGTTTCTTGGCCAGTTAGACAAGCCCGACGTCGATGGCATCGATGGCCTCTCTCCAGCAATTTCAATTGACCAAAAATCAACCAGTCATAATCCGCGATCTACAGTCGGAACCGTTACCGAAATTTACGATTACCTGCGCTTGCTTTTCGCACGCACGGGTACACCTCATTGCCCCCAATGTGATCGCCTAATTAATCCGCAAACGATTGATCAAATTGTTGATCAAGTCTTAGAAATGGCTGACGGCACAAGAATTCAGATTCTAGCGCCTCTTGTTTCAGGCAAAAAAGGCGAGTACCAATCACTCTTTACTGAGCTGAGAAAAGAAGGTTTCGTTAGAGTCAGAGTAGACGGCGAAGTGCTCGAACTCGAAGACGAAATTAAACTAGATAAAAACAAGAAACACTCCATCGACTTAGTTGTCGACCGCCTCGTCATCAAAAAGGGCATTCAGTCAAGGTTGGCAGATAGCCTTTCCCTAGCTCTCAAATGGGGCAAGTCAAACGTCCTAGTTGATACTGTTAGCGGTGCCAAAGCCGAGAACAAAGTAGATACAAAATCTAGCAGCAAAGGCGAAGCTATTTCTGAAAATAGCAGCGCCAAAGAGATGTTATTTTCAGAGAATTTTGCCTGCGGCGCCTGTGGTATTAGTTTCGCCGAAATTTCACCACGAATATTTTCTTTCAATAGTCCCTACGGTGCCTGTGATTCCTGTCACGGTCTAGGTTGCAGCTTTGAAGTTGACCCGGCTCTAGTTGTGCCTGATTCTAAGAAGAGTTTGAAAGAAGGAGCAGTATATCCCTGGTCAAAAACCAACAATCCTTATTATGACCAGCTTCTAGCTTCGGTGGCTAAGCACTATAAATTTTCGGTTGATACGCCCTTCGACAAGCTGACGAAAGCCCAGCAAGGCATTGTATTGTACGGCTCTGGTGTTGATCGCATCAAACTGGGCCATGATTCTTTTGATGGTCGCGAATTTTGGGAATACAAGAAACCTTTTGAAGGTGTAATCAACAATCTCAAACGCCGTCACGAAGAGTCTAACTCTGACAGAGTGCGTGGTGACATTGAAAACTACATGACACAGATGACCTGTGCAGCATGTAGCGGCGCACGCCTAAAGCCCGAGAGCCTTTCTGTGAAAGTGGGATCTCTTTCGATTGCTACCATCAGCAATCTCTCGGTAGAAAAAGCAATGGCTTTCTTTGCCAATCTACCCGATAAATTATCAGCACGTCACAAAACCATTGCTCATCAGGTTTTGATCGAAATCAATGCCCGCCTCACCTTCCTCAATGATGTCGGTCTTTCCTACCTTACCCTAGACAGACAAGCCGGAACTCTTTCTGGTGGAGAAGCACAGCGTATCCGTTTGGCTACACAAATAGGCTCAGGCTTATCAGGCGTGCTCTATGTCTTAGATGAACCATCCATCGGTTTGCACCAACGCGACAATTCGCGCCTAATTGAAACACTGAAACGTTTGCGCGACCTGGGCAATACGCTATTAGTCGTAGAACATGATGAAGACACGATCAGAGAAGCCGATTGGCTGATTGATATCGGTCCGGGTGCTGGTGTTCACGGCGGAGAACTCGTGGCCGAAGGGCAATTGGCGCAGATTGTCAATTCGCTAAGATCTTCTACTGGGGCCTATCTAAGCGGCCGCAAGAAGATCCAAGTACCAAAGAAAAGGCGAGCTGGCAATGGCTTAAGCCTGACTATTGAAGGGGCAACACTGAACAACCTACAAGACATCACCGTAGACATTCCACTAGGTAAGCTTGTCGCAGTAACGGGTGTAAGCGGTTCAGGCAAATCAACCCTGGTGAACGACCTCCTTTATCAACATCTACGCCATTACTTTGGTCGCACAGTACCGGCACCCAAAGGTGTTAGAGCTGTAAAAGGCGTTGAAGCCCTAGACAAAGTAATTGATATAGATCAGTCTCCCATCGGCCGCACGCCACGTTCTAATCCAGCCACCTACACTGGTTTATTTGACATAGTGCGCGAAGTTTTCTCGATGACCACCGAGGCCAAGGCCAGAGGTTATCTTCCTGGTAGATTCTCATTCAACGTCAAAGGTGGCCGCTGCGAAGCTTGCCACGGAGAAGGCATGAACGAGATTGAAATGAATTTTCTCCCTTCTGTATTTGTCACCTGTGATGTTTGCAAAGGTGCTCGCTACAACAGAGAGACTCTTGAAGTTAAATTCAAGGGAAAATCAATCGGCGAAGTGCTCGAAATGACCGTAGAAGATGGTTTGCAATTTTTCGAAAACATTCCTAAAGCGCAGGCCAAGCTGGCGACACTAATGGAAGTTGGTCTCGATTATGTCAAGCTCGGTCAGCCAGCCACCACCCTTTCAGGTGGAGAAGCTCAACGCGTAAAACTTGCCGAACAGCTCAGTAAACGCTCCACTGGTAAAACTATTTACATCTTAGACGAACCAACCACCGGACTTTCGTTCCACGACGTGGACAAGCTCTTGCACGTACTCAATAGGCTGGCAGATTCAGGCAATACAGTCTTGATCATTGAGCACAACCTTGATGTCATCAAACAGGCAGACTGGGTGGTAGATCTAGGTCCTGAAGGCGGAGATAAAGGGGGTACAGTTGTGGCCACCGGCACACCTGAAAAAATTGCCAGCCTGAAGCAATCTTATACAGGCGCTTACTTAAAACACTACCTAGAGCAGAAAGCTGTGCAGAAAACCAATAGCTAAATAAGGGGTAATGCTAAATAATAGTCATGAGGCAAGACCTCAAGGCCGTTACCTTGATGTATGATCGGCGAGATAATGAACAGCGCTAAAAAAACTTCCGATAGTCTTGATAAAGACGAAGATAAATTGCCAATTGGCGAAAATCTAGGGCAAGATCCAGTTTTCGACAGCCTCCGCAAACGGGGCCATCGCATTACAGCGCAGCGCGAAACAATTCTTCAAATCTTCAGAGAGCAACCCCACGGCGAACATTTATCGGCCGAAGAATTACATGCGAAGCTACTTGAGCGAGGCTCAAACGTCTCTCTGGCAACAGCCTATCGCACCTTAAAACTGCTTTCATCTCTTGGCTTATTACGTGAACTTGATTTTGCCGAAGGACACAAACACTACGAACTAAAGCAAGACACCTTGCCTCACCAACATATTATTTGCACTGGTTGTAATCTGACATTAGAGTTCGAAGATCATTTTCTCGAAGAGGCTGGTCAGAAAATCGGCTCCCGATACAACTTCGAAGTAATAGATGCCCAATTCAAAATTTTCGGTTTCTGTCCAAGCTGCAAACTAAAGAGAAGATGAAATGACACTAGCTGACGCCCTCGAAGGCCAGACTTTTACTATCAAAAATACCGATGGCGAAGACGTCACTGTGCAAGCCATAAGGTTTGGCATTGCACAGGGTGCCGTAGTCAACATCGAAAAGAACATTCCTGGCGGTCCTGTCATCGTCAGTCGTAATCAAATGGAACTGGCAGTAGGTCGACAATTGGCTCAACAGATTGAAGTAGAAGCGCAATAATTTAGCTAACAAGAGGCCTGAAAGCGTCATGGACATTCCTTT
>LNEX01000084.1 GCA_001464165.1 bacterium Ga0077546 | reverse complement strand
TTTAAGAGAGTAAGGCCCCCCAATGTTGCTCAAGAAAATTGGCGTGATCAAAGAGATGCTCTTGCCGCCGGAATTCGTTCAGGGTGAACAAGAATTTGGTGGCAAAGGCAATAATTGGCGACTCAGTTATCATCCTCGCAAATTCAAAGATACTGATTCTGGTGCTCAGATCATTCTTTACTATCGCGGTAAACCGCCTTACAAAACCGCAGGTGACGCTTTTCGCGTACTTTTGACACAATCACCGGGCACACTTTTTGAGCAGAGTAAAGACACTAATACCAGGCCGATTGCCAGCATCTTGAAGAATCTAAGTGAGGCCCTTGGCCCGGCTGCAGATAATCAGTTACTCAACCATGAACCGCCAGGTTTGAGCGGCCCCTTATTTTTTATGCAAAAGATCGCTGTGGCCATGGTCAACAAGCGCAAGGTATTAGCTTTGACCGGAATTTTTCATGGCACGAGTGTGCCGGTTGAAGAGTTTGAAGGGCATCCCACCGCTAGCTATTATCATGGTTTGCTTTTCGATAGCGCCCCAGGCAGTCAACCCTGTTCTATTGAAGAAATAGTCTTACAGGCGCCCACTCAAGCCCTGTTGGAACAATATCTGCCATTGTTTGAAAAGGCAGTGGCTTCAATTCGCTGGAGCGATATTTAGTTCTAGTGCTACTTTTAGGGCTAGTGCTACTTATCTTCGATTAAGTAGCCAGAACCGAGTACTGTTTTAATCAGCTCTTCTTTGCCAACCGTTGCCAGCTG
Organism: bacterium Ga0077546; assembly: GCA_001464165.1. The sequence continues at coordinate 13,249 of LNEX01000084.1, read as the reverse complement.
TCTTCTTAAAGTCTTCATACAGGTGCGCACAGTATCTTCGGAAGCTTCACTTTCAGATGGCCAGACTGCATCAAGCAGAGCCTTGGCGCCAAAAGGGCGGTTGGGGTGACGCATTAAGTATTCAAGCAGTGAGCACTGCTTTGGCATTAAGTGCACACTTTGGTCGCCTACTATGACTGTGCGGTTTTCAAGCTCTAAAGCAACGCCCTGAATTTTAAGCTGGGTAGGCAAGATGCCTTTAGGCCGGCGCAAAAGGCTTCTAACTCGAGCAGAAAGTTCTCTGACGTCGAACGGCTTGACCAGGTAGTCGTCCCCGCCTGAGTCTAATCCTTCTTCTCTGCTTGAAATATCGCCCTTGCCCGTTAAAAACATTATCGGCCACTGCCCACCACTCTTGCGGTAATGGCGGCAGACATCGACTCCTGTCACACCCGGTAGGCCCCAGTCGAGCACAATTACGTCAAATTCGAAGCTTTCCAGCATCTGTATGGCGTCTTCGCCCGAATTGACCACTTCAAGGGTATGATTTTCCAGCGTAAACCAGTCTTCCAACCTTTCAGCCAGTTCAATATCGTCTTCTACCAGCAATATTTTTGCCATGTCGCCTGTAAGTTTTGGATTGCGGTCCGCTTTTGACTATTATGGTACCTGAATAATTTCATGTGGCTATATGTCGAATTCAATTGGCAACGATAAAATCTGGGGTTTCTTCTGGGTGCAATGATATGAATACTAGACGGGGGCGCAACATTGGCACAATTTGTGCTGAAAATTATTCCCAGTTTTTTTTGCCCCCGCGGGTGGTAATTTTTAAGGACTGACAATCAGATTGAAGAAAAAGGGACAGGGCAAATTATTTCAGATTGGCTTACTTTTGCTTTGTTGCTATTCAGCTGGGCTGGCTAAATATTGGGGTCAGGCATCGACCAATTTGAGTCTGTTGTTTCCGAAAGATAAAACAGTAGGTCGGCTTATCTTGCTCAAGCCCGAATGGCAGGCAGATCAGAAATCGGCCTTCGGTAAGCCCTTAGCCGCTGCTAGAGGTGCAGTTAATACTTTCGCTGGGCAGAAAATTATGTTACTGGCCAATGATTGTATTAGTGAGTGCATGCCTTTCCTAGCTTCGCTTCCCCCCAATGCCCTGGTTTGTCTGGTGCTCAGTGGTAGCTCTATTGCCGACAAAGACCTAGTTTATGTCAATCACCTCACTGGTCTTCGATGGCTTGAATTAGAAGATACTGATATTGGCGATGCTGGCTTGGCCCAGCTAACCAAGCTCAATAAATTAGAGTATTTGCGCCTTTCTTCTACTCTTGTTAAGGGGCTGAGCTTGGACAGTTTGCGGGGCTCTCCCCTGAAGACTTTGGATGTTAACAGTGTCGGTCTTGATGCAACGGCCTTTTCTCGGTTGGCTAACTTCAAGGAATTACGTTGCCTCAATTTAAACCACTCTGCAGCTAGTGATTCCGCCTTAACTCCGCTTAGCAAGCTTCCAAATCTAGAATTGCTCTCAATTGCTGACAATGTGCATGTCACCGATGCTGGTATTAAAAAACTAGTCGGCTTAAAACGGCTGCAACGACTAAATGTCGCTAATACATCAGTTACTGCAGATGGAATTTTGGCTCTTAAAGGTCTTGATTTAAGATTTATACGACTGAGCTCGCGATGTAAGAACCCCCGCACACAGGCGAGGTTGCAACAAGCATTTCCTCACGCTCTTATAGAATTTGAGTTAGATCGACCGCGTATGCCCGCTGAACTGTTTGCTCCTCTTCATTAACCAGGGCTAGCGAAAATGACTAGCGAAAAAATGCCTAGCATAAGAAAAATCATTCATATCGATATGGATGCCTTTTTTGCATCAGTCGAACAGCGTGATAATCCTGAATATCGTGGCAAACCAGTTGTGGTCGGTGGCTCTCCTGATCAACGAGGCGTGGTGGCAGCTGCTAGTTATGAGGCGCGAAAGTTTGGCATATTTTCGGCCATGCCTGCTCGCACTGCTATTCAGAGATGTCCACAACTAATTTTTGCTAAACCTAGATTTGAAGTTTATCGTCATGTCTCTGAGCAGATTCGTGAGATTTTTTATCGCTATACCGACCTGGTTGAGCCACTTTCTCTTGACGAAGCCTACCTTGATGTAACGATGAATAAACGAGAAATGCCGTCTGCTACATTAATTGCTCGCGAAATTAAAAAGGCTATTCGCGATGAATTAAATTTGACGGCATCGGCCGGAGTATCGATCAATAAGTTTTTGGCGAAAACTGCATCAGCTGTGAATAAGCCTGATGGCTTGCATTTAATTCCACCAGATCAAGCTGTAGCCTTCATTGAAAAATTGCCCATCGAAAAATTTTATGGTATTGGCCAAGTCACTGCTGAAAAGATGAGACAGGCTGGGGTTTTTAACGGCGCCGACCTGAAGACATGGTCCGAGATAGATTTAGTACGCAAATTTGGCAAGGTTGTACATTTCTATTTTAATATCGCTCGCGGCTGCGATGATAGGCCGGTTGTGCCCAATCGTATTCGCAAGTCCATTGGGGCAGAAGAAAGTTTTGCCCATGACCTAAGCGATCGCCATTCATTTCTCACAGCCATTGAAGAGATTGCCGCTACACTCAAGCGCCGAGTTGAGAAGAGTGAAACTAGTGGCCGCACCTTGACATTAAAAGTGAAATATGGCGACTATCAGCAAGTGACGCGCAGTCGAACTTTTGCCGAATCTATTGACGTTCAAGACTTTAAACCAGTAATAAAAATAGCCATGGAACTTTTGGATACAACTGAAGTCTTTGAAAAAAATGCACGGTTGTTGGGTCTGTCACTCTCTAATCTTGATTGCGAGCGGGAGAGCGAAGACGCTAACTATGTGCAATTGACCCTCGAATTAAAGTAGCCAATCAGGCTAAAGTAACATCGAGCTTAAGTAATTTCAGGCATCCCAGTCATGGTAGTGGTTTTGTCTGGAGAGTGATGTTCTGTTATGGCGAATGCGATAGACGGTACTGCCAATACCGCTGATAAAAGAGAGCAAGATTTTTTAGTTACTTTAGATAATTGTGCTCGCGAGGCGATTGCTACACCGGGTGCTATCCAACCCCATGGCTTCATGGCAGTGGTAGCGCAGCCTGATTTTAAGATTCTTCAACTAAGCAAAAACTTTGAGACTGCTTTAGGTCTTTCGCTTGCTGAATATCTTGGCAAAACGGTTGATACAATTTTGGCCGCCGATATGTTGCCCGTGCTCGAAGCTTTTCTCGCCATTGAGTCTCACAAGCCCCTTGTGCCGATGCCATTGAGCTTGCGTCGCGAAGGCGGTGAGCCTTTTGCTGTCTCTTGTTTTGCGCATAGAGAGAGTGATTTTTTAATTCTAGAGTTTGAACCAGACTTTGATCAGCAAGATTTGATTTCTGGAATGTCAAATGCTCTGGATCTTTCGGCCAACCTGCAATCTGCTTTGTCTTCTCTGCAAGCAGTTGAGTCTTTGCCTGAGGTGCTTAGTGTCTGTGTCAAAGAGATACAACATCTCACCGGCTTTGATCGCGTCATGGTTTATAAGTTTGACCAAGACTGGCACGGCGAAGTCTTGGCTGAGTCTCTAATAGCCGAGCGCGAGTCATATCTCGGTTTGCATTATCCGGCCTCTGATATTCCCGCCCAGGCTCGTGAACTCTACAAGCGCAATATCACTCGCATGATTGCCGATGTTGCCTATAACTCTGTTGCCTTAGAGCCCCTGCTCAATCCGGCGACAGACAAAGCTCTCGATATGTCTGACTGCGTGCTTCGCAGTGTTTCGCCAATGCATGTTGAGTATCTGCAAAATATGGGTGTGCATGCCACTCTTACTATTTCTCTTAAAGTTAAGGGTGAGCTTTGGGGTCTGATTGCTTGTCATCACTATAGCCCTAAGTATTTGTCATTGAAAACTCGGTCTGTCTGTGAAATCTTTGGAACCTTAGTTTCCTTACGTATATTAGAAGCAATTGCGGCTGAAAAAAGTGAAGTAGAAAAATCTTGTCTGCCTGCCTTTTCTGACTTGCTTGAGTCTATTGCTGCTGCAAATGGCGATGTGAAAGTTGGTTTTCAATCGCACGGTGAAAAGCTTATTGAACAGTTCGATTGTATCGGGGCGGCCTTGGTAACAAAGTCAGAGCTAATTAGCTTCGGCACGACGCCTAACGAAAGTAGATTGCTGGCCTGCGCCGACTGGCTTTCAAGGCAGAAGTTCAATACATTTTCAAGCAATCATCTGAGTGCCGCGATGGAACAGAATGAAAATTCTTTCAATCTTGATGACGACTTTGTCGGTTTGCTAGCCATCCGCACTGGCCTTGTTGATGATCAATGGTTACTTTTATTGCGTGATAGAAAAATACAATCAGTCACTTGGGCCGGTAACCCACTGAAAAATGCTTTCGTAGATTCTACTTCTACTATTACTTCTTCGTCTTCTTCCTCTAGCGGTGCAGTGAAGCCTGGTGAGATGCTGTTGCAGCCGCGGCGTTCATTTGCTCTCTGGCGAGAAGAAGTTAAAGAACAGTCATTACCCTGGACTGATTCACAAATTACAATGGCTGAGTATTTGCGTTCGCAAATTCTGGATTTGACTAGAGCTAGCCTCCACCTAGTTAAGGCCAAAGCCGATGCGCTGCAAAAAGAGCGCGACGACTTTGTGGCCGCCCTCGCCCACGATTTAAGGTTGCCCGTTGGAGGCGCCTTGCGTATGCTCGAATTTATTCATGCTGGTCGCTTTGGTCAGTCGCTAATAGATTCACACAAAAACTTACTTGAGCGAATTAAGTCTATTTTGATTGGCTATCAATTTAGTGAACCGTCGGGTGCGATCATTACCGATAGAACAGAATTGGTTGGCCTGATCGGCACTGCTGTAACTAATTCCAGACCGGCTGCCCTCGGTGCTGAAACTGACATTGTCGAAGATTACTGTCAGCCTTGTTTCGTCAATGGCAACTTCGATTGCTTAGTGCGGGTAGTTGAAAACCTATTGTCTAATGCTATTAAATATTCTACTGAGCAGAAGAAAGTCGAAATTTCTCTTACGTGTGCGGCTGAAGAGGCTTTGATTTGCGTTCAAGATTCTGGCATTGGCATGGCCAAAGAAGATATAGCCTATATTTTTCAGCGCTATTGGCGCGCCCGAACTGGTTCCAGTCAGCCCATAGGCTCAGGTCTTGGCCTGTTTGTCTGCAAGCAAGTGGTGGAAGCGCATAAGGGCTCGCTCTGGTGTGAGAGTGAATTGGGTATTGGTTCTAAGTTCTTTATTCGCTTGCCTTTGGCCGCTTAGCGTTTTTGTGATCGGTCTTCTAATTTATCAAAATCCAAAAGGGAAGATTTTTTCGAAAAAATCTTCCCTTTTGGGAAAAGCAGTAAAGGCAAGTACGAAGTGCTATTTTTTCTAGGTGGGCATTTTTTCTAGTCTTGGCTCTTAATCCACTTGCTGATGTCGTTTATTACTTCGACTGAGACATTCTGGGGCTGGGCATAATCACTGGCCGTAGAGAAATTACCCGCTTTGACAAAACCGTGATTGAGGCCGTTATAGACCTTAAATGTAGTATTGCCTTTTTCGTTGAGAGCATTCCACCAATTTTGAAAATCAACCATAGTAATTTGATAGTCTTTGCTGCCTTGCAAAATAAAGATTGGTTTCTTGATTTCTTTGGCCGCTTCAGCTGCTTTGTAGTCACGTAAATCAAGCCAGTATGAGGCAGGAAGTCCAAGTGGTAATTTTGTTGAACTTGTGGTCAGGCTCAAGTTTGGATCTTTTACTGCCTTTATTTTTGTTCGCAGTTGATTCAGCTCTCTTTGACCGGCAGCGCTAACTGGCTTCTTGCCAGAAACTTCTGAGGTGGAAAGCAAATACTCAGTTTGCTCTAAAAGCATGTCTTCAAGCGGCCTCGTAGGCCCAGCCATGATGATAAAGCCCGCGGCCGTATCATCAGCTTGTGCCATGCGAGGAATGACCATGGCCCCTAAGCTGTGGCCCAGAATAAATATATGGTTCTTTTCAATGCGCTTATCATTGCTTAAGAGTGACACTGCCCGTAGTGCATCATCTATGGTTTCTTCTTTGACTGTAATCTTGTCAATTTGACCCGCCGCCATCATTGCTCTACCGTGTTGGTGAGTGCGTTTGTCGTAGCGAAGCACGGCAATTTCACGGGAAGCAAGACCCCAGGCGATGTCTCGAAAAACTTTGACAGCGCCCATGGTTTCATCGCTGTCGCACGGACCAGAGCCGTGTACCAAGATAACGGCTGGGTATGGTCCTTGGCCTTTAGGAAGAGTGAGGATGCCGTCTAGTTGATAAGAATTAGCATTAGCACTAGTATTAGTTCCGATTTTCACTGGAGTCTCTTCAAAACTCTCTTTGCGAGCATATGGTGGTTCATTAGATTGGACCTGATGAGGCTTGATAAAAAAGCCACTAATTTTGCCGTCTTTGCTGGCGATTTGCAGGTCGACTGTAGCCCGTTCAAACTCGGCCGCCACAATAGTTTTCTTGACAGCACCAATAGATTCCGATTCACTTGGCTGTAAGCCCTTGAACTCTCCGAGTTGTGCACTCAAGTTTTGCCAGGTCAGCGTTAAATGATTGAGAGTCAGCGCGGCTTGCATGTCCGCGTCCATCATTTTGTGGGCCTGGACAAATTGACCTTTGCTTAATAGGGTGGCAAAATTCAGCGCTTGGTTGTCTCGGCCAGAAAGTTCCTTTTGCGAATTTACTTCGTTTCTCGAATTCATCGCACCGCCCTTTGCGGCCACTGCTTCCAGCCTAGACGGCTGAAGCCACATGTCAGTAGCGGTCAGGCCGCTTGAAAGGGCAATGGTCGTTATAATCCCCACAGTCTTTCTTATTTTCGGCAATGGCATAATAGTGACTCTGGTCTTACCAATAAACAAAAATTAGTTGGCAAAGCTTATCAGATAATTTGGCAGTGTAGAGACGAGGGTTCTTTGTGTTTGGGGCTAGTAAAATTCACCATGTTGCCATAATCTGCTCTGACTATGCCAAGTCGAAGCGTTTTTATACTGAAATACTGGGTTTTGAAGTCATAGAAGAGACCTATCGCCAGGGGCGTGGTTCCTACAAGCTTGATTTGCGCGTAGGGCTCAATCAAATAGAATTATTTTCCTTTCCCGACCCACCGGCTCGAGTTAGTAATCCTGAGGCTTGTGGTCTGCGCCACCTTGCCTTTGAAGTCGAAGATGTATTGGCTGTGTTGAGCTATTTGCGTGGTCGGGGTGTAGAGGCTGAGGATATTCGTGTTGATGAAATTACTGGCAAGCAGTTTACTTTCTTCCGTGACCCAGATAACCTGCCCCTAGAGGTTTATCAACGGTAAAGCGTTAATATTATTACCCCATTCTGATTGAGGAAAACAATGTTTTGTGTGCTCTATGAGCTTAAAGTGAAGCCTGGTCTAGAAGAGCCTTTTCGCGCGGCATGGCGTACAGTCACTGAAAACATGGTGCAAGAGTATGGCTCACTTGGGGCCAGGCTGCATTCTACCGAAGAGGGTGTCTGGATTGCCTATGCCCAGTGGCCTGATAAAGAAAGCTGGCAGCAGGGTCACCTTATTATTGAAGAAGAGTCTAAGCAAATGCACGTGGAGGAATATTTGGATGAGATACCACGGGTGATACTCAAGATGACTGTGGTTGATGATTTGTTGGCGGCTCTCCCTGATTCATTCGGGCTTTTGTAACGCCAATGAAGAAACCTGCTCGCTGGGAAGTTTCATTGATGATTGTGGCCTTCGTTATTATGGTGTCTGCTCTGGGGTGGCGGCGCAATCAAGCTGAACGTGACAGCCTGCATCACCTAGAAGCAATGCAGCGCATTGAGGACATGCGCCTTGGTGTCGCTGCAGCTGTTCCTGTGGCGAAGTGGTTGAATGCTCATTTGGATAGCCATAATCTGGCTATTCTAGACCTCATGTATGGCGACGCAAAAGTACAAAGAAATTCGGCGCTTTTGCTAGCGCAAGATTGGCAGCCGCTGGATGCTGCCAAGGTTGTCGAGGCTTTGACTAGCAGCGATAACGTTGAAGTTAGAGAAAGACTGATTGCGCTTCTTGAGCGGCATACAGACCAGAAATTTGCTGATGACCTAGTTGGTTGGGAAGGTTGGATCGCTCAGAAGAAGATTGTACCAACCAAAGCTGAATCGGCATCGTATCTAGCTTTTAAGGCGTTGCTTTATCATCGCCTTGACCCCAGGCTTGTGCACCATTTCGCTAAAGGTAAGGTCAGTTGTGTGCCTCCTCAAGAAATTTATTGGGCAGGCCCCAAGTATTATGCTGCTCGGTTAAGCCATCCGCCTTTGCTCAGCGCCTCTCAAGCGAGCTACCTAGTACCCAGTGATTCGGTGTTTGGTATCGTTGATAAGAGTGGTGCAGCCCTTGCTTTTCCTTTGCGTATAATTGTTTGGCACAACGTCGTGGAAGTTGAGCTTGGTGACTTGCTTGTAACGGCTTTCTATGATGAACAGAACAAATCTATGGTGGCCTATGAGAGTTCTGTAGGTGGCTTAAATTGTAAGTTTAGTGGGACTGCCTTTCTCTATAGTGGTGAGCATTTAGTGGCTGATGAGCAGACCCATTCGCTCTGGTCAGCACGTAGTGGGCGGCCTCTGGTGTGTGTGCAATCCCTGCAAGGTACTCAGCTCAAAGCATTGCCCGTGGTAGCAACTTCTTGGGCTGCTTGGGTGAAAGAGCATCCAGAAACAAAAGTTTTATCTATTGAAACTGGCTTTGATCGAGATTATAGGTTTAGGTAGCTGCAAAACCCGTTTAATGGGGGAACTCCCTCCCCGTAGCCAAAATGCACTATTGCAAAGGCTTTCGGGGAGTATGATAATGCCTTAACGAAATTTGCCGGTTCTCGCTCATCTGCCACCAGTGCAGATCTCGATGAGCAGCTTTACGCTGTCTTATTCAATTTGATTCGCATCTTTTGCTGCGGCAGTATTTTTCTGCCGTTCTTTCTTTTCTTTGCCGAGGTATTTGCCATGAACACCATAGAACAACCCGTGCCGGATCTTGCTAACGAGTCGGCTAAAGACCAAGTTAAAGACCAGGCTTCGGGCCCTGAAGTTGAGGAGAGTGCTCTGCTGGACGATCCAAGTTTGGTGGACCCAGACTTTGCGGCCTCGCGAATAAATGGCTTTGATGGTGGCACTCGGCCCATTTTCAAAGAACCATCGCTCTATCTGTCAATCGCCATCGTGCTAGTGGCTACGTCTGTTTGTTTTAGCAAGACACCAATAGTGTTTTGCCTATCACTGGCTGTGATGACAGCTCTGGCCGTTGTCTTCCACATTGTGGCAGAGCGATTTCTCTTTCGATCAAATAAAGAGCATCGAATATTCGCAGCTCCGCTTGAGGGTGTTTTTGTCATTACCTTGGGTGCAATATTGCCAGGGCTCAGTCTTCTCGCTTACGGTGTTTTCGCTCTTTCCACAGTGAAGCAACCGAATTTTGGGGAGGAGCTAGCAAAATTGGCACTGCTGCTCGTTGTGCCTTTCTTCAACTTTGTTGTTTGGTCTGCGGTGCGCAAGAGATACTTAGTCAGACCACGTTTAATCGGGCTGATGAATGGTTTTGCTTTGGGGCTTTCGGCTGCTTGGTCAGCCATCTGGTTTACCTCCGTCTTTTTTTTGCACACCAATCCGGCCTGCAAATTTGGTTGGATGCTGTTGCTTTGCACCTCGCCATTTTTGCTGTTTGCATCACTTTGCCTCGGTCTTGATCTCTGGCACAAAACTGAAGCGAACATTCGCCGAGTAACCACGACCTTTTCGGTATTGGGTGTGCTTTTGTCGTTTCTCTTTGTTTTTACACCGATGGCACGTGCTCTTTTTGTTCAGGCTAGAGTAAATGAGGTTCGAGTAGCGCCACTTGAAGAACAGGGAAAGGCCATTTCGGCCCTGCGCGCCGTAGCAACAGATGAAGATTTGCGCCCTTCAAAATATCCGCTGGGTGGCTTCGCCTTGGCCGAACTTCTCATTCCCAGTCGCGGCCTAGACTCGCGTACAGAGAGCGATAGAGAGTTATATTTTAAGGTCAGTGGAAAGTCATATTTCGACTCTGAACCTAAGGCAAAAAAGACCCAGGAATTAGGGCAAGAACCAATAAATGTACTCGTTGGTGCCAAAATAGCGGGGCTTTCTTTAGCCAAGTCGCAAATTTTGGGGAATCTTGATGCTGCTATGCTGTCGAGCTCGTTTGATTGGACACTGACATTCCACAACTCTTCTGCTTCGCCGCAAGAAGCCCGCTGTGAGATAGCAATTCCGAAGCAAGCGGTGGTGTCGCGGGTGACTTTGTGGGTTGACGGAGAGCCGCGTGAGGGCGTCTTTGCTTCTACTGCCAAAGTTCAGCAAGCCTATCAAGCTGTAGCAGAGAATCAGAGAGACGAACTATTGGTGACAATGTCGGCACCAGATCGCCTTCTCGTGCAGTGTTTCCCCGTGCCGGCCAGCGGAGGCGAGTCGAAGATTAGAATTGGTTTTAAGTTGCCTCTTGAAACCACCGATGGCAAAGTCTGTTCAATGAAATTGCCGCAGATGTTAGCCAGTAATTTCATTCAAACGAAGCGCCACCGGGTCAATATCACCTCTTTAGTTGCGCCAAAACCAAGTGTTTCTGGCCTTGTGCTCAAGAAGAAAGCAGCGGGTTATAGTCTCGAAGGCATAATCAAAAATAATGACCTCATTGCTGGTGCCGCTGCTTTTGTTGTGCAGAGAAGCACGCCGTTCACTGAAACTGCCACCCTTGATTGGTACTCGCGCAAGCCCCGATTTATTGTTGAGCGCTTAAAAGAGATCGTCACCCCTGCTCCTAAGCGTCTCTTTGTGCTTATCGACTCATCGGCTTCACTGAAAGATCATACCGCGCAGATAAAAGAGGCTGTGGCAAATATTCCAGAGCGTCTTAAGCCGATTATTGCATTCGCTGGCAAGCCCACTCAGATTGTTATCAATGCTGATGCTTTTGAGGGCGGCCAAGACAATTGGACCGCCTTGAGAGAAGCCATTGAGACTGCGGCAGAACAGCCTAACACTGCGGTGCTCTGGATTCATGGACCGCAACCAATTGAGCCAAAGCTGGCGGATTCGGCGGTGCTAGATTTGGTTCATCGCGTTTGTCTGTACGATTTGCAAATTGAATCTGGTTCCAATGCGCTGCTATCTGCTTTGCGGATGGAGGATGCCTCTGGTCTGATTACCTACGAAACTGTTGGCACTGAGGCTTCGGCAAGAAGCTTGAAAGCGCTTCTGCCTATTTGGGAGAAGGGAACAAAGAACACAAATCAACTAGCTATTGAGCGAACAATTGCATTAGACAAGCCGCACTGTCCTGTGGTTGATGATCGCCAAGTGTCAGCTCAAGTAAGTGCTCTCTGGGCTAAAGATGAGGTGACAAGGCTTCTTGCACGTGGTCAGCAGCATGAGGCCCAGGTTTTGGCCAGCAATTATCGGCTGGTTACACCAGCGACCGGCGCAGTGGTGCTGGATTATGCCAAAGACTACAAGAACAATAGGCTTAATCCAGGCGCCAGCAACGACTCTGTCGGTCACCCAGCTGCTTTCGTTGGTGGTCTGGTTGGTGCTCCAGTTGATCCTCGCTATGGTCAATCAAATGAAGTGGGTCAGCTGGCTGATTATGGTTACGATTGTGCTCGTGACATTTCGCGACTGCTGACAGCGATAGCACTACTGATTTCAATTGTGGTGGCAATAGCCTTTGTCAGAGGACGGAAATTAAGAACGTGGCCTGTTTACGCCAAAGCTGGTGGTATCGTTGTTCTTGCACCAATGATTGTGCACCTGATTGGCTCTTTTATGATCAATAACTGCGGCGGCCTCGGGGGTGGGTTGTAGCTGCTACTGTGAATTCTGATATTTTTAAGTTGTGTCAGCAACTCTCTTCGATTTCGAGGGATTGAATAGAGAGGATATTGAAACGTTTCCATTCTTAGTCGGGAAATGCTGCCAAGGGTTCATTTGCCCCGTGCTGCACGCATACTCTTTGCCATATTTTCTAAAGCAGTATGCATTGCTGGGGTGTCGTCTAAGCGTAAGCATTCATCGGCAATCTTCTGGGCTTCAGCTTCTTTATTTGCACCAATGTAAGCACCATAAACCAAAAGAATCATGCTAGGAAACGGGTCAAAATCTTTGGAGACTTCTGTGTCGGGACGCGGCTTTTTCATATCTTCAGCGCGCTTGTGATATTCGGCAATTTTCGCTAGTGGTTGCGGATAGAGATATTTTGCCGCGTCAGCCCACCGGCAGTTAGAGAATAAAACGGGCTCAAGTAGTGCGCTGTTTTTGCTGATGGTCTCAAGCTTCTTTGGATCGCTTTTTGCATTGTCGAACCAGGTTAATGTGCGACCATTGTCATCGAGTATGCCATTTAAGATGATCCAATCTGCTCTATTGTCGGCTTTTTCAGCGGCATCTCGCAGCTCGCCCATTTTAGTTTTGCCTGCTGGATATGATGCACAAAGTTGCTTTATTTCTACTGGTACCATCTTCAGGCGCAGCTCGCCAAACGTTGTATGAGCATCATCATTTTTGAGGTTATTCCAGAGCCATAAGTACTCTTCAAGGGCTTCGGCATACTTTTGCGACATCATCAATTGGCGTGCTGCCGAAATGCGCTCCCAGGTGGCGTTGTCATCAGAAGCGGCTTGCGCTTTCTCAAGCTCTTCGCCAGTTTTTCCGCTCTTTGCCTCTTTCAGCCATCGCAGCAGTTCTGCTGGGCTGATCAAGCCGACCTGGCGTCCCACTTCAGTGGTGCTTCCGTCTGTCGAGAATAAGACAAGGGTAGGCATGGCGCTGACTTTTAGGGCTGAGGTGGTCTTCTTGTCTTCGTCTACATCAATCTGAATGGCAATGGCGTTTTCTTTGACCCAGGCTTGCAGCGCCTCGTCAGGCCATGTGGAAGATTCCATTCTCTTACAGGGAGGACACCAAGATGCGGTGAAGTCAATTAGTAGTAGTTTGTGATCTTGTTCAGCCTTTTGCTTTGCCTGGACATAGGAGTATTGCGAAAAGATCGGTGCTTCGGCAAATGCTGCTGTAGCAGAAGATAGTGCAAGAAGGCCTGAGAGTGCTAAGTGAAGCGATAGTTTCATCATTTTTGTTATTCTTTTTTCCGTTTTGACCACTTTATTACGTAGCTTTTTCAATTATTAGTGGGTT
>LNEX01000083.1 GCA_001464165.1 bacterium Ga0077546 | reverse complement strand
TGCGGCCCTCTAATAGTTCCATCGAATAGTAAGGTAGCGAATGATCGTGTATGCCGAGATCGTAGACATTAACTAAGGTGCTGTGATGCAATGCACCTAGAGTTTTTGCTTCTGCCTGAAAGCGTTTCCAGGTTTGTTCGTTGACTAGTTCTGGTGATAAGATTTTTAAAGCAAATGCTCGTCTCAGGCCTGTATGCTCAGCTGCGTAAACGACACCCATGCCACCACTGCCGATGATTGATTGTATCTTGAAGGTGCCACCAATTATAGTGCCTAGTTTTAGTGCCGCATTGCCGCTTGGCCGCGTCTTGATGGCGTCATGAAAGGTTGATTTGTGAGTTGAGCGAAACGATGTATTCGTGCGCCTCTTTTCTGCTTTTGTTGTGACTGCCTTTGCGACTAATGGTTTTGCGACTAATGGTTTAGCGACTAATGGTTTAGCGACTAATGGTTTAGCGACTATCGGATCTTTGCATTGGCAACGCAGATCTTTGAAGAGAAATGATGTGAATGAGCCAGACCGTTCTTCGGTTGCCATGGCCTTACCACAAAGACCGCAAACGTTTAGGTTTTCAGTTTGATCTAGTTCCAGATGAGCTAATCGAGATGATGAGCTTCTCTCTTGGTTGGTTTTGCATTGGCAATAGTTATGAACGAATAGATAAGACGTGAAAGAGCCAGCCTTCTCGGCCAGTGGTGGTTTGCCGCAATTTTTGCAAAGGTCAGACATGGTTTAGCTTTGCACTACAAACTCAATTTCAATTTAACAATATATGGGGCTACCGCCAGATTTCTGGATCGTCGCGTAAAAGATAAGCCTCAACACCAAAGAAGACACATACGCTGCCAGTGATGAACATGAATATTGCAGGAACTGTGTCACATATCAAGTTGGCATCAGGCTTGCAGAACATGTAAAGGGCAAGGCCGATCCAGCTCAGACCCATTAAGGACTGCCATATATACTGCGCTTCTTTGAGAACGTGAAGGAAGTTCATTTTTAAGTTGCGACTCTTGACAGTTATCAAATATATCACAGAGCTGCCGCTGCTTGGCAATGAGCTTGGCGATGAGTCGAGCAAGAGCTTAGCAAGAGCTTAGCAAGAGCTTAGCAAGAGCTTAGCAAGAGCTTAGCAATAGCTTAGCAATAGCAATAGCAAGAGCTAGTGGTGCTCGTGACCACAGTCGTCGCAGTCGTGGTCTGTCGCCGCCAGGGCCTCTAGGTAGGTAGGGTCGATGGCGTTAATTCGCTCCAGCATAGCTTCTGCTTCTTTCTCTTGTCCTAGGCTCGTTAGGCAGCGGTAAGCTGGCTCTAACATCTCCAGGAGTTCGACATGGTTGGCACAGAGATATTGTTCGAGAACATCGGCATTTGTTAGATAGAGCGGCAGAGCTTCGTCAAAACGTTCCATGGCCAAAAGTGTTCCAGCTAGTTCGTTGCGCACATCAACGTCATCTACTAGCGTGATGTTAGGCTCGTTTTGAGCAACTTGGTTAGTGACTAATTCTGTGGCTTTCTGATGCAGAGCTAGAGAGGCTTCGTAGTCTTGGAGGAAGTCGAAAAGCGTTCCGCAGGCCTGTAATTGCATGGCGTTCAGTGGTCCGCCTAGCTTTGAGTCGGCTTCAAAGCGTTGGGCCCGAGTTTTGACTTGTGACTGCAAGTCGGCTAGTGCCTTTTTCTCGCCGCCTGAAAATTCCATCAAAATTGAAACTGTCTCAAAGAATGGGAAGTATGAGTAATCTATGCGGTCTGCTTCGCGCAGAGCAGCTTTTAGAGAGTTCTTAGCTTCTTTCTCGTTGTTCTTTTCATTGAAGTGTTGGGCGCTTTCAAGGGCGTCTTCCCACCGTTTCCAGCGCTGCAAGTCACCTGCCGATTTAGCGATTTCTTCAAGCTTTCTGTTGTGGCGAGCCAGTGGTTGCTCTAAGAAAGCATTTAGCCATTCTATAGCGCCTTTGACTGAATGCCAGGCTGGAGCGGTGTCTTCGATGTGTCTATCGAGGCCGAAAGCGGCAATTGTATCGTGCAAGTTTTCGTCGTCTTTAGTGAGGCCACCGGCAATCAGCGTGCCTTTCATTAGAGCCCGCGACAAGGCACTGCGTGATATTAGGGTATCGCCAGTTAGAGCAAAATGAATCAAAGCATTGAGATAGTGCCATTGCTCATCGTTTTCGGTTTCGTCTTGCAGCATGGCTTGAGCAGCCTTGTATTCGCCCATTTGCAGCAAGAAGCTTATGGCTAGTTCGCGGGGAATAGCTTTGAATTCGACAGGCAATTCTTCTTTGTATTCGTGTAAGAAAGAAGTGACTATTTCCACAGCTTCGGTCTTCTTGCCGCAGTTCCAGTTTAGCTGAGCCAAGTCTGCGATGGCTTGGGTGTAGGCTTCAGCATCAACTTGGTATAGCTCAAAATCTTCGTCACTACATTCTGCTTTGAGCTGCTCAACTGCTTTTTGGGCATACTCTAAGGCTTCTGCCGGGGTGGCAGAGCCTTCGCGAGCAAGAATCAAGTTGGCTACACCGCATGTTCCGTTTGCTTCTTTGAGAGCCTTGTGAGCTGCTTTGACGCGCTCAGCAACTGATTCGCCAAGAATGGCCACGGCCACGTAAGCATCAAGCGATTCTTCTATGTCACTTGCTTGACCGTCTTCGCCTTCACTGTCTGGAGCTTCGTAGTGAGCGTCTACACAGCTCTCAACAAGGTCGTCATGAGGTCCAATTCTCAGGTGGGTAGATGTAGCTTCTGCCACGCTGGTATCGTTGGGCTTCATGAGAACCTCGAAGAAAGAAGTATATATAGTTGGCTAATTATACAGGTGAACTGGGCCAGAGTACTGCTAGTGGTGTTTTTGTCTTCGCAAAGTAAGATATTCGAGACTTGGCGCTAAATGAAGCCAATCTCTAAAAAGAAGGCGCAGAGGGCAGTTTCCACGGTCGAGGCTTGAACTATCCCCTCAAACGTGATTTTTGACCCCAAGCTTAAGGAGGTCAAGTTCTTCTTGTAAACGGGCCATTTCACTTTGAGTTTGGCGATGGCTTCTGTTGTAGTTTTGGGGCGACTTTTTGCGCAGCCTGGTAGGTGTCGAAGTAGAAATGCTTCATGGCATGGTTCTTGCCAGATTAATCGAAGACCTATTTCGGCCGCAAGCTCAATTGATTGCTGGGAACTCTTGGGCTTGCCACTCTGCAAATCGGAATCCAGAAGAAGTGCTCGAAAGTCAAATGGCTCCTTTGTTCTTTCGATCTTCTCTATGGCGCGTTTTGCTCGATTTACTAGAGTCAGAGGGTCACCTCCAGACAAGACAGTCGTGGCGAAGTACAGATCCCTTCTTCGTCCATCGTTAATCTTTTGGAGGAGCGCTGCATAAGCCTGTTCGCTCTGGCCTTCACAGCCGAAGAATATTCGCTGCCTTTGTAGTTTGTATTTTCGCATTTCATACTATCCGAAGGTCGGCACGGCGCCATAGACACCGCCTAGATATTTGCGATAGAAATTGTCATCGCGCCTTGCCGATTGAATGTCTTTTAAGCCGTATATTTCGGTACATCCTGAGCTGTCTTTTTGGCAGAAATATACTTCTTCTTTAATTAGCTCTTCCAGTATCGATGGATTTTGGGCTGTCATCCACAGCTGTGCATTGTGTGGATTTCTCTTTGGGTCTGAAAACCAGCTCAAAATATGCGGCAAAATATGAGGATGAATAGAAATATCCAATTCATCAATAATTGCCAGTCCACCGCTGGCAAGGGCATGAAAAAGCAATGGGAAAAACTTTATAAACTGCCTGGTTCCGTGGCTCTCGAGGGCGAATGCTATTGGAGATGTAAGACCATTGTGGTGCACCCAGGTTGTGAGCCCGGTGTCGCTAGCTTTAATTTGTACTGCAGAAATACCAAAGTCGATTCGTTCTATCTCGCTATTTAATGCCGATAGTAAAGTCGGGTCTTGCTCGTAGAGATGCGCGATAGCATTTTCCTCTAAGTCGTTCTGTTGCGTGAAGTGTAGGTTGCTTGCCACATTGGTCGCGGAGCAACATAGTTCGCTAGCAATTGGATGCCTCAGTTGAGCAAGTGTGGAAATAACACTTGCGTTGTCTCTCAGTACTTTCTCAAGAGCAGTCTTGTAGCCGGTCAGGCCGAAGGCCTTGTGGGCTTTAACCAGACCGGTTGCGTCGCGTTTGAAAAGGTTGATTGGTCGATGAGTTTCTAGAGGCCAGTATTTGAGAGATTCGGCAATGACCTTTTGTGGTGAGCCACTGGCACCACCAAGAATGACTTCATATTCGTAGGTGCACGATTTGTGATCCTTTTTTCCGATTCTGGTTGGATCGCTTGGACCGTTTAGACGAATAGCCAGTCTAGTTGGTGCAGCTAAGCTTTCTTTGTCAGCGAATCTGTTTAGCGGAAGAGCCTTCTCTATACCGTGGTTGAAGCTGTCGCGCACAAACCAGCTAAGAAAGAATAGAGCTCTTAATGCGGTTGATTTTCCCGAAGCATTTGGACCAAATAGTGCTATGACCAGCGGGGCAAATTCGTTTGCTCCCGGGCCGATTGGAACTAGTCTACCGCTTTCCGCTGTTGCAGATTTCGCCGCTATCAGATCAATAACCTGCTGGTCGCGAATAGAGTAGAAGTTTTCAATTTCTAAGCGGTGAATCACAAATTGAGCTTCCTTTTGCCACTCTTTAATTGTACACATCTTGAACCTACTTTTGACGAAAAACGGTAGACTTTCCAGTGAAACTGCAGCTTTAGCCTAGGGCAAATGGGTCTATTGCCTTCATTTTGCCGGCCAACGCCTCTGCGCTAGCTTGGTCACCGAGCTGCTGGCAGCAGTCATGGGCTAACTCAAGGGTAATTAGCGCATCAAAGTGAGTAGCCCCTAAGTATTGTTCTTGCATGGCCAGGGCCTGTCTGCAGTACATCAGGGCCTCTGGGTAGCGACTTTGCTCATACAAAAGCTCGGCCAGTGTTTGTTCTATTTCTACTATTTCGGCAAGGGTTAGGGCTGTTCCAGTATTTGAATTTGTATTAGCACTTGCGCTTGCACTTGCGTTTTGTACTAGTTGTATGGCTTTGGTTAGGTTCGTGGTCGCCGCTTCAAGGTCGCCTAATTCTCTATAGATTGTGGCAAACGACTGAAAATGCAAGGGCAAAAGGGCATCTTTAGGGCAATCATTTTTAAATGTTTCAGCGTTAAATCTTTCTACACGCGCCTCTAACTTCTGTCGTAATTCTTCTTTTGACAGGGCGGCGAGCGGCAGAAATTCTACTTCTTCATTGAGGGCAAGTAGGCCAGTGATTGTATTGAGAAAAGGGAAGTAAGAATAGTCAATGCGTTCAGCTTCTCTCAAGGCAGCTTTGAATTCTTTTGCTGCTTCTTTGTAGCTTTCTTGATCCATAAAATATGCCGCACTGGTTTCGCGACTGTCCCATAATTGCCAGCGCTTTTTGTCTTTATTCTGAATGGCAATAGCAATTGATTCTCGCGATACAACTGAGTTTGGCTCTTGAAAAACATTCTTTAGCCAGCCTCTGGCGTCTTCGTTGTTGAGCCAAGCAGCTGCTGCCTTTTCTATGCATATGGCTTGATCAAACTGGTCGCTATTGTGCTCAAATATTGAGTAGCTTCCCAGTAGCTTCTGCGCAGTAACCGTTCCCGCTTTGAAGGCACAGGCCAAAGCACTTCTGGCGGTGAGGCAATCACCACTAATGACATAATGAGCCAGGGCATTGAGGTAATGCCAGGCTTCAATATTGTCTGGGTGTGAGTATAAGAAGGTCTGAGCTTCTTTGGCCTCGCCCATTTGAATCAGTAAACTGGCTAGCTGATCGCGCAATATTATTTGGCAATCGCTCCAGAGTTCATCTTCAACATCGGCGTCTAGTTGTTGTCTGAGCATCTCGGTGGCGTCGCGCTTGCGGCCTGCATTGAAAGTCATTTCTGCCGCGTCAGCGAGAGCAATTGTATAAGTGCTGTTGTAGAGGCAATATTCGCCAAAATTGCTGTCGTGCAATTCTTGCTTAATGCGGTCAATTGCTCGTTGCGAATAGATCATGGCCGACTCGGGGCTATTCACCCCTTCTCGCGCTAATACCAGCCAGGCCAGCCCGCATGCGCCATTCGATTTTTCAATGGTTTGTCTTGCTGCAGCTACGCGTTCTTGTGCTTCTTTTGCTGAAAGAGCTTGGTGTAAAAGTGACCCCACCGATTTGTTGTTTTGAGAATCTTTTTTTTCATTTTGAACGCTACCGCTAAAGTCGCAGGTCGTCAGTAAATCAAGGTGTGGTCCTGACTTTAATTTCAGTGGCCAAGAGGAGGGTGGTATTGCCAATAGACAGATATCGGAAGTATTCATGAGTACCTCACCGTTTGTTTCAAGGGTTACTCATACAGATACGTTCAAACTGGCAAAATAGTTCAATACTAAAGACTTAAGCCTGATGGAGGATGTTAAATCAGTTGAAATGGGCCATTATCTACCTAGCGGTTCCAGTATCTGGTCAAGCACGTAGAGGGTTTTATGTCTCGTCTTTTTCGGTTGGCTTCAGCTCTCCCGTCTCTTCTTGTGGTTTCGACTGCCTTTGGTCTTTTGCCTTTCGCACAATTTAATTCATTTCAAGCGGTCTATGCTGCGCAGCCCGTAGCTCAGGCTAACTCTTCAAAACCAGTCTCATTTAAGCCTGCCACCAATCGACCGATTAAAGACAAGTGGGCTTTAGTAATTGGTATTAGCAAATTTGCTGATGGCAAAATCAATTTGCGCTTTCCTGCTAAAGATGCCACTGATTTTTACAATTTTCTAACCACAGCTGGGGGCTTTAAAAAAGACCACACTAGACTTCTAATTAATGAGAAAGCTACCCGCGCCAATATTCTTGCTACCATTGGCGACCGCTGGTTGCCGCGTTTGGCCCATCCCGATGATCTTGTTGTTGTTTATATAAGTAGTCACGGCAGCCCGGCCGATATGGATGTCGGTGGAGTCAACTATATTGTTGCCTACGATACTGATACTGAATCTCTTTATGCTACTGGCATTCCATTACAAGATTTAATGCGCATTATCAAAGCGCGGGTACATTGCGATCGAGTGGTTATTATTTTAGATGCTTGCCATAGTGGTGCCGCTTCGGCCGATGCTAAGGGGCTTGCCCGCTCAGCTAACGTGGATGCCAGTGCTGTGGTGGCAGGTACCGGCCAGCTGGTGATAGCTTCCAGTCAGCCTAGTCAAGTTTCTTGGGAAAGTAAGAAGTATCAAAATAGTGTTTTCACTAGTTGCTTAATTGAAGCATTGAAGCAGAATAGTGGACGCACCACTCTTGGTGCAGCTTTTCAGAATATGAAAGACAGGGTACAAGATGAGGTATTGAGAGATCGCGGGCAATTGCAGACACCGGAGATGAAGAGTCACTGGGATGGTTCTGCACTTTGCCTGTCGACGCCGCCTACGGCTCCGCGGGAAGGTTTAGGCGAAGAGAGCGTCTTCGATTTGCAAGAGAAGCCCACGGCGGCTCAAAGCGAAGCCAAGCCGGTGGTGAAAGTCAGTCCGCCTAAGACAATTTTGAATAATGGCAATATTTATCGCGTCTTCAATAAGCCGCAGCAGCCAACAACATTTGATTTAGATGTTGCTTCTTCGGTTGTTTATCTTATGACTTATCACTGGAATGATGGTAAGGGCAGCGTACCTGGTACTCTTGCTTTGCGGCACGCTGATGGCACCACTTATGGTCCTTGGGCCGTGCGGGGGCAACCTGGTCAGGGTGGAGTGCCCAATGCTTATTGGGAATGCGAGCCGAGAGTGACGCTCACGCCAGGTCATTACACTGTAATTGATAGCGACCCCTCTACGTGGTCTCAGAATGATTTATCTGGCAAGTGCGGCATTGCAAAGGTCAAGATTGTTCCTGAAGCAAAAGCTATGGCCAGTCAAAAGGCTTATAGACGAGAGCCTGTTGAGAGCATATTTAAGAACGGCAATATTTCGGCAGTATTCAATGTACCGACTCGGCCTACTTGGTTTACTTTAAAGGCACCAGTGTTAGTGTCAAGGCTGATGAACTACCACTGGAACGATGGCCGCGGACAAGACCCTGGTGAAATTGGCTTGGTACATCAAGATGGCACTGTTTATGGCCCCTGGTCTACTCATACGGCTCCTGGTCAAGGGGGCGTACCCAATGCTTACTGGATTTGTGAGCCCGATACTGTACTGAAGCCCGGCATCTATATAATTACTGATAGCGATAGCAAAACTTGGTCGCAAAACCCTGAGACAAGGGGAGCTGGCATTAGTGAAGTTAGCGGCGTGGTACAAGATTAGAATTAGGTACAAGGCTATAATTAGGTACAAGATTAGAACGGGATTCACTGTTTGCTATGCACGGGCTGGCTGGTCTAGTATTAAATTTGCGGTGATTGGCTGCTGTGTCCGTCCCCTAGATGCAAAAAGACTCTATGAATTCTACAGAAGAGACAATTCAAGAAATTTTCAATGTCTATGGCGTTCGCGTCGTCACTGAACTTGAGCGTAACGGCTTGTTCATCGCCTGTCGGCCAGCCGATGAAAAAATTTGCCAGCAGTACCTGCATAACATACTTGCCAAAGAGCTTTCTATTTACCCGCCGAGTGTGATCAAAAAGAGCAAGGTCAATGAAATTATTCTCTGTCGCGATTTGGTGTCCGGGGGAGAAAGGCGCGGCGGTCTGACCTGTGCTGCCTGGCTTGGCAGTCTGGGTCTCAGTTTCGCTCGAAACAAGATCTATGTGAATATAGGGGTTGGTGGCAACAAACTCTATAAGCAGGGTGTGGTGCATCATGAACTCTTTCATATGATTGACTATTTCGATGACTTCAATGGCCACTTTGATAATCAATGGAAGTCATTGAATCGACCTGGATTTATCTATCATAAGGACATAATCAATACAGCCCGAGCTAAACCGCAGAGCGGTTTCATCTCTGAGTACGCCATGGATGCTGTTTGGGAGGATAAAGCCGAGGTTTTCACCCATTTGATTGTTGATTACAAAGGTACAGAGCGGTTGGCCCTTACCGACAAAATTCTTAGAACGAAAGTGCTGCGCATGAAAGAACTTTTGCGCTCATTTTCCCGCGAATTTAATGATGACTTCTGGCACAACAGAGCGAGGGAGTCCAGGGATTTTGCCCGTAAGATAGGCCGGCCTCGCCGTCGCCGTTAGGAGTTGAGGTGGTGGCCAATAAAATTTCCCATCAGTGACACATGTCCGCCACAGATTACTTGTATCTTGGCATCAGTGGAGAGCTTCGCTTTGCGTGGCTCGCCACTATCAGGATAACCCGCCACTAGAGGTTAGCGACGATGCTGCAACAACAAACTTCAACTAGTCTGTTCATCCCTCCATTGAGCGGTTCAATTTCTTCTTCTCCCCTTATCATTCCTGCTGATGCTTCTTTTAGCACCCTGGGTTCATTGCACCTGCATATCGATGGTGGCAAACAAGCGCGGCTGGCCAAGAGTATTGCTGCCCAGCTGGCCAAAGAAGGAGAACTCACCAAGGTTCAAGCGGTGCTTGGAGCCGTTGGTGGGCCGCAGCGCCAGCAATTGGTTGAAACATACTCTACTCGCACCGCCGGAAGTGCCTCTCAAGATACGATTGAATTTTTCTCAAGTGTAGGGCTGCGGAGCCGGCAACATGCAATCGCCACTCTTAAACAGGTTTTGCCTAACGTCAAAAATGATATTGGTATTGTGCTAGACGTAGAGCGGGTCGTTGCTACTGTTGATGCTGCCAATGGCTGGAAACAAATCGAGTTTTATGAATTAGATGGCTTTACGGCAGGAGAAATAGACTTTGCCTGTTCGTACACTCAACCGTTTGAGATTCATCATTTGATCGATATTTACGATACTGGGGAAAACCCCCTAGATTTGGAGACTTTGATGAGAGACTCTATTTCAATGGGAATTAACCT
>LNEX01000082.1 GCA_001464165.1 bacterium Ga0077546 | reverse complement strand
GTCATCTTGCATAATTGGTGCATTGTTATACTCATGTTCGCCTCTGATTTCTAGAGCCGACGGAGAACTTGCCGATTAGTTCCAGTTTGAAGGCGGAGCAAATTTGTCTACTGCCGGCTTTTTTTACGTGGCCGTGCAATCAGCTTATGGGTTAGAGCTTGTCGAATCCAGAGGTTGTGCCGGAGCGACTGGAGCTGCCGGAATTGGTACTTGAGTGTTGACGGTTACTGAATGGCGCGTAAAGCTCCTCTATATCGCTGGCGCTCGTAGAGAAAAAGGTTCTCTTTGCAGGAGGGAAAGTTCTGCATCTGGTTCTTCAGGAGTATTTCTGTTGCTTCGTCGCACTGATTTAGAGCTAGAGGCTGCTTCATTCCCAGTCTCTCGTCAAATCGAGCTGGTGCTATTTCTGTACAGCTGCCGCAGCAGTTACTAGTGCTGATCACTAGCCACAACCGATCATACTGATAGACAAATGCCACGGTTTCATCCCTAGAGCCCTTTCCATTGTTGAATGCCGAAGTATTCTCGCCAGTCCCATAAAATTTCACCAACTTGAAGGCCCCGCCATGGAGTCAAATCCGACTTGTCATCGAAGCAAGAAGTGCTTTGAGCTACCTCTGCAGGTTCGACACCGAAGCATTTTGGAGTTGCGTTCTCTAAGGGCAACTTGTTGGCTACAGCTTCGACTGCGTTAGTCAAGGCCGTTGCTTTGAATCGATAAGGAATTTTCGGTAGGCGCTCTAAGTTGCAGTGTTTGAGCCAATCTTCGAGAGACGGTTCACAGCCAAGATCTTCACTTATGTGTTTTAGTGCGATCGAATGCAGTTGCTTTTGGTTGGGAAACTTATAAGCAAGTATTTGTGGCCCAAGATCGGCATTGTGCAGGATCATTCGATGTCCTAGATCTGGGCAAAGATCTTTGGTGGAGTCAATCAATTCATGAATCTTGAGATCCCGAATCCATTTGTCTCCGCCACCCGAAATTGCATGCTACCATGGGCGCACCGTTCAAAATCTGTCAGTTTCTAAGTTGTAGATTCTAACATCTATGAGATTGATCTGGAGCGCCAAGTGGATCATTACTATCCGGCCGGACAGTTTGTGTGCTAGCGGTGTGTGGCTTAGTACTATTGGCGGTGGCGCTTTGCGTATTTGTGAGTTCTTGATTATTACGCAACGCCTTCTTATTTATATGTCAAAAGTTTCCTTTCAACGACGGTTGAAGGTTTGGCGAAAGCTTCGAATCGATGCGCCCGTGGGGATTTTAGTTGACAAGTGCAGGTCTCGGTGTTAGTTTAGATTTCCGGGTCAACAGAGACAAGTCGGCAACAGCAAATAACAATTGCGTTTCGAATCTTTCTCGAATCTTGCAACCATATTCTGTATAAATCTAATTTCCTGCAGTCTACTTTTAGGCTCAGTGGTCTGCGGTTGCTTTGTTTTATAGTTTTTTCGGTCAGGTCCTAATAAGGTGTAAAACCATGTTTGCCAAATCACTAATTACCAGGCTTGCTCTAATCGTTACTGTTTCTTCTTCGACCGCTCTTTCCGTTACCGTTGCACCAGCGCTAGCCCAAGATGCCTTTGGCTCAGGGAGTCAGGCTGCACAGAATTCATTGGGTGCTACCGGAACACAATCGCGCCTTAACTACACAACGGGCTCGCAAACTCAGCATGCTTTTGATGGCAATTCACCAACTCTGCAAGGTGCTACGAATGGCACAATCGCCGCCCAAGGCATCGAAGCAACAGTGGTACAAGGGGTGAACACAGCAGGGACTGTTCGGGTGAACAATCTAGCTAATATGGAAGCGCTCCTCAACATCATTGCCAACGGCATGGAGATTCTCGGCATCGCCTGGGGCGGCCCAACTATGATCTGGGGCTTTATGCACATGGCGGCGGGCTCTCATCAGGCCATGAAGAAGGTATTGTTCGGTGCAGCAGGGGTAACAGGCGGACTTGCTACGCCAGGCTGTATTAACTGGTTGGTAGCTTCGGCTAGAGACGCGGCTTTGTTTAACTGATGGTTTTTCGAAGGCCTGATGGACAAACCCTTTTATTGATTACAACTTAATGGCAAGGTTCGTTGCTACCATATCTGTAGTCGGTATTTAGGAAGGGACTAGTTTGTCAAATAACTCAGTGGCCAAAAGCAAGCGTCGAGTTTTTATAACGGGCTCGGCCGATGGTCATGGTCATGCTGCTGCTAAAACGCTGCTTTCTCAGGGGCATGAAGTCGTTGTGCATGTGAGATCAAAAGAGCGCCTGAGTGCAGTCGACGAGCTTGTGGCTGGTGGTGCCTTGATCCAGGTTGGGTGTCAACCAAGATGGGTGGACCCAGCGCTTCTGATGACTTGCGGCAGGGACACCTTACACAAGAGTGGCTGGCAGTGAGTGATGAATCAGAAGCGCTGACAAGCGGAGGCTACTGGTATCACAAGCAGCGTACCGAGCCTCACGCTAAAGTTTTGGATACAGATTTCCAAAACCTCTTGCTGGAAAAGCTAGCAAAGTCTACCGGGGTTGAACTTGAAGTTTAGTTCTGCTGTCGTATAGACTGCGCTTGAGCACTATTTTAAGGCTCTTCTAAATCAGAGGCCTTTAAAGCTTGGCCCTCTCTTAATAAGCGTTTGGCTGATTTCCCGAGCGCATGGTTGACATTTTTCAAGCAGTCCGTCTTTGATACCATGCGAAAGTCCATGTGAACAGAACTCAAGATTATGATTGATCCGGCACAACAGCGAGCCGTTCTCGCTCGTTGTCAAAGCTAGGTATGGCGGCCATGCGCAGTTGGGTGCAAGTGCTGCACTGTGCTCCCTGATATGGGCGGTGGCAGGTTTTGCAAATTAGGGCTTCTTTCGCTCTAGATGGTTCTGGGGCTGGTACATTTCTCCAACTGCTGATTGATTGTATGTCAAATACTTTGTTTTGATGCAGATAGAGTTCTTCCATATTCTTTATGGTCCATCGTGTCTGCGGATGGTTCAGGCCATGGGCAATGAGATTTATAAGCAGGGCCTGTTTTAAACTATCTTCTGATTCTTTAAGCTTGTTTTGCAGGCATTGGCATTGGGCGAGCTTGTTGAGGATAAACGACAGCTCGGGATGATCTAGCCCTAGAGCCGTTATTTGTTTGTCCAGGCAGTCGTTGTATATCGATTCTGCGTGGGTGAATTGCTTCTGCTGGTAATAAAGATCGCCTAGGTAGTCCAGGCATAAAGCTACGACTAGTAGAGACTTGCCTTTAGCCGCTTCGTCTATAGCCTGCCACATAAAGTTCTGCGCATCTTCGTAGTGCTGATTGGCGGCTGAATTCTCAGCGCAGATTTTCAGGAGTTCCCAGGTTTCAGGCAAGCTATTTGTCCAAGATCGGATTGGCCATATATTTTAGCCCAATGTTTTAGTCCTCAGGAGGAGAATCAATTAAATCTGGTTCGCGTTTAGCAGCTCAGGCAAGCTTTTGCCTTGAGTATGCCGAGTGGAGAGCCGTTCACATCATCGCCAGTGATTACTCTGCGCAGATATGGAATGGTCACGAAATTACGGTGAAACTAAATTTCAGAAGTTTGGGGTTGGCGTAAATCAGGTGAATATTGAAATGGATGTAAGGGACAGCAAAGGCACATTGCCAAAAGAGAGAGCGGAGCCAGATTCATGTCCACCTAATCCGCTTTTTGAGCAAGTACTCGAAATTGCTAAAGACGCTTATATTGATCCAGTTAAGGGTGCTGCATTTTCAGAACAAAGCGGCAAATTCAATTGTCAGATAAAGAGCCGCCAAGATGCCGTTGATAGGGCCAACGAGGTCCTCCAGACAGCAGGTGATCCTTACACGAGTGTTTTTCTCTTCGAACAGAATACTGAAGCCCCAGGAAAGGTCAAAGGAGACTCTCCCCCAGTAGGAATTGGTTTGTATTTAGTACCACCAAAAGATTTTACGAAAGCGGTCAGCAGCTCGGAGAATTCGTTAGTTCAGTTTGTCTTTCCCGGCGGACCGGCTGATAAAGCTGGTCTTAAGGCTGGTGACATTATTTTGTCTGTAGACGGAAAGTCAACGATTGGTCTTCTTGAGGGAAAGGCGAACTCACGCGCTTTAATCAAGGTCGATCGTGACGGAAAAATGTTAGACCTTTCTCCAATTCGTGGCCAGTTCGAAGAGCCAACAGTGATTAGCCAAGTAGTCGATGACAATGTTCTCTATCTCAAGATCATGGATTTCATGAACGACAATGTGGATGTGGATATTAAAGAGGCAATGCAGAACCATCCAAAGTCATCGGCATTCATTATTGATTTGCGCGGCAATCCTGGTGGATATGTAAATGAGTTCGAAGAAACGGCGTCGCTATTTATCCAGTCCGGTAATCTGTACTACAAGGATGGGCGTTCTAATGATAAATCAGGTGCTGGAACTTCTACGGGTACCTCTTATTTGAGAGATAACGATTTGATCTCGACTTCAGGTAGTGGTGAG
>LNEX01000081.1 GCA_001464165.1 bacterium Ga0077546 | reverse complement strand
CTATGGCCTAGCGTCGGCTAGTCCTGAATCACCAATAGCTAGACAAGCCGAAGATTTTGCCCTAGGAGCAGTGAAGGGTGGAGCGACCCGCAGCCTGCTTAACCATGTCACAACAGCCTTCAAATCTGCCCCCACCAAAGGTATTCTTGTGGGCATCGGCTCAAGGGCCATAGACATCACAGTGAGCCACGACACCTTCACCGCCCCCTCAAAGACACTCAGCCGCCTCAACCACGAACTACTTGACCCCAAAGTCTTGGTTTTTGATGCTGTCACGTGGACCATGGGCGAAGGCCTCTTCAAAGGCGCCAATGGTTTACTTAAAGGGGCCCTAGCGAAAAATGCCACTGCTGGTTCAATCAGCATGGGCGGCTCCTTTGGCCAGAAAGATGCCGGCGAGAAATTCGACCTGAGCAAGGTTATCGAAAAGAGTCTGCTAGAAGGCTCGGTCATGGCTGCGGCGGCGGGCATCGGCCATAAGCTCTCACCAACAGTAAGGCCAGAGATAAACCGTGGGGAGAATATTCAGCTTAGCGACAAGAAGCTCGAAAGCACTGTCAGTGGTGTCAGCGACAATAAGGGTAGCGACAAAAATAGTAGTGTAATAGTTTCTGGAGACGGTCTCACAGTAACTAAAGGCACACAATTTGCCGACTTGTTTAATCGGGCCAAACCAACGTCTCCCTTTAGCCCTGAGATCGTCTCTGATAAAGTTGTAGAGTTCAAAGAAACCAAACCCGAAACTAAACCCGAACCAAAGACAAATCAAAGTAGCAGTGCTGCACAGGCACGCGAATTTATAATTGATGCTGGCAAACCAGAACTGCAATCACTGCGAAACAACAGCGGAGAAAATGCCTGGCTTAGAGTACGTGAAGTCTTAAAAAGAGACGATGGCTCCCAAACAATAGGACCCAAAAAGCTTCTCTTTGTGCAAAAGCTCGGAGTGTCAGAAGCACTGCATCCAGATGCAGTCAAAGCCGACATAATTGTTAGCTCACACCCTGAAAAATTATCGGGTACCGACAGAGCTAAGCACGCTTTTCCTGAATCAGAAGGCAAAGTCTGGCTTACCACAGGTCGGGATAATAGGCTACTTCTTTCTACTGGCGACAATCCTGTCAGTCAGTGGCGCAAACAAGGTTATGTCGAGCCCCTGCGCTTAGACCACGGCACGACAACACTTAGTGTCATGGCACCACTTTATGTCGGAGAGATTGGCAAACTAGATAGCCCACAAAGCAAGGCCGAATGGAAAGAATTCGACCGGCAATTAGCAGAAGCAAAGAAACACGGCGTAGACTCAGTTTCAACTGATGTCTGGTGGGGCTTAATTGAACCAACCAAGGGTAAATTTGACTGGACCTATTATGAAAAAATAAGCGACCACATCAGCAAAGCTGGTCTGAAGTGGGTACCAATTTTATCGTTCCATCAATGCGGCGGCAATGTCGGAGACAACGTCAGTGTGCCACTACCCCATTGGGTTTGGTCAGAGTTTGGAGCAAAAACTCCCAGTGGCAGTCCTGAGTCACTAAAATACAAGAGCGAGCAAGGTAATAGCAGTCAAGAATATCTCTCCGTCTGGGCAGACCACATTGTAGTTAATCACTACGCAACGGTCATGAAAGAGTTTCAAACTCACTTTGCCAGCAAAGCAAAAGACATTGCCGAAGTAAACGTTAGCCTTGGGCCGGCCGGTGAACTGCGCTATCCCTCATATAATTCGCACGATCAACATGCCGGTTATCCGACAAGAGGTGCGCTACAGGCCTATTCCGACCTTGCCCAAAGCTCGTTTAGAGACTATGCCATTGCCAAATATGGCAGTGCCGACGGAGTAAGCAAAGCCTGGTCGATGCCAAATCTGACAGCTGAAGGTATAAAGCCACCATCGGAAGCTGAAGGATTCTTCAAAAGCGGTGACCACTTCAATATGCAGTACGGTCGAGATTTCTTCTACTGGTACAACCAATCACTTATTGATCATGGCCATCGAGTGATGAGCACCGCACTTGATGTATTTGGTCAAAAGACCTCACCTTTCTATGGCATAGATCTTGGCGCCAAAATTCCTGGTGTGCACTGGCGCGTGGGAGAATGGCAGGGCAACAACGTCGTTCTAGGCGACCGCATGGCCGAGCTAAATGCCGGTTTAATTCGCACCAGTCGTGGTGACTGGGATAGAAATGCTGATGGCCGTGGCTATAGACCACTACTTTCAATGTTCACAACCCTCCAACCGAGCACACCCGGAACAGGCTCAAGAGTAGTACCGTTCTTCACCGCAGTAGAAATGCGCGACGGTGTTGATGGCCCGGCTGGTAAAACCATGCCCAACTCACTAGCTAAATGGGTAGGAGAAGAAGCCAGTCGTCAAGGATTATTCTTAAAAGGAGAGAATGCCCTTAACGGCAATCTATATGATGGCGCTAGTTGGGACCGTATGAAATCATTATTGAATTTGCCGAAACAGCCGGGAGACTATCACGGACTGACATTCTTACGTATGTCCGATGTTGTAAACAACGATACAGCCAGAGCAAAAATATCTGAAATGAATTATGCTCGTCGCTCAGTTGAAACCATCACACAATTCTTCCGCAACTTCTTGCGAAAATCAGCCTAGCCAGTAGACAGGTCTATAAGTGCAAAAACCAAATTTAAGCTTGCTTGAAATCGGTAATATGAACTTCGGCTTTCTCGGCATTCAATTTGGCTGGGGCCTGCAGCTAGCGAACATGAGTGCCATCTACAGTAAACTAGGGGCCTCACCAGATTCTATTCCGATACTATGGCTGGCTGGACCAATCACTGGGCTGCTGGTACAGCCCTTAATTGGGGCCATGAGCGATCGCACATGGAACAAGCTGGGGCGGCGCCGGCCATATTTTTTGGTAGGCGCCATTTTCGCTTCTTGTGCTTTACTCTTTATGCCAACCTCGCCCTCACTCTTGTTTGCCGCCGCCCTGCTATGGATTCTCGATGCCAGCATCAACATAAGTATGGAACCATTCCGGGCCTTTATAGCAGATAAACTCAATGCTACACAGAGCACATTAGGATTTATCATGCAAAGTTTTTTCATTGGCATTGGCGCCACCATGGCTAATGCACTACCCTTAATTTTTCATCAGATGGGAGTCAGCGGCGCTGGTGCTAATGGTGTACCACTAACAGTTGAATATTCTTTCAAAATTGGTGCCCTGATGTTCTTAGCCTGTGTACTATGGACAGTATGTAGCACCAAAGAGTATCCACCAGAAGATCTTGCCGCTTTAGAGCGCAAACGCCAAGAAAATCCGGGCTTGGCTGGGCTTTTCAAAGAAGTCTGGCATGAAGTACCGGCCGCAGTGATGGCCATGCCAGCAACAATGAAGCAACTGGCAGTGGTGCAAATCTTTACCTGGCTTGGGCTCTTTTGTATGTGGATGTTTTTTGGTCTAACAACCGCATATTATATTTTCAAGGCCCCGTCAGCTTCTTCAGAACTGTTTGACCGCGGTACCGAATGGGCCGGTTGGTGCTTTGCCATCTATTCAATTGTTTGTTTCTTAGTGGCCTTTCTTCTACCCAAACTAGCCCAAGCCACAAGTCGAAAAGCTGTACATGCAACGGCTCTAACCATGGGTGGAATAAGCCTAATATCAGTTTATTTCATTCATGACCCACAACTTTTACA
>LNEX01000080.1 GCA_001464165.1 bacterium Ga0077546 | reverse complement strand
GATCGTCAGTAAAATCGGTGTCACTCGTGGCCTGGGTAAAGAGAAGGCTGAGGCGATTGCCTTTGCGGACGACAAGATGAAAGCCAAGTTGGGCGATTCGCCGGTGCGCAAGGTGATCGTCGTGCCAGACAAGTTGGTCAATATCGTCATCTAGGCTTGTTATTTTGCCACTGGCTGATAATTTGGTCTTGGCTGAAAAACATGAAAAGAGGGTAGATTAGATTTTGACTATGTATTCTCGGCTCTGTATATTTATAGGCTGAGCTTATTTAGCAAGATCGATCAGCTATCTACGTCGATTCTTTTTCAGCCAAAATTTACCAGCCAAAAATTTACCAAGTAAAAATCAGGAAGCACTGACAACAGCACTCTTCAGAAAGTAAAGCGGGTTTATGTCTAATTCACCGACGATCACTCCAAAGATAAAATTTGATACACAGCAAGTCATACCTATTGCCAGTTTGATTCTGGTTTTTATGTTCGGGATTAATTATTTTATGGCCGCTTCTCCCGGCCCCCTAGAAAAATGGCTGACTAACAACTGTTTGATGGGTGTCTCGGCCAGTAAGGCTGTCGAAATGGCCATGTCGTACATGAAGCTGGCATTTAGCGGTAACGCTGCTGCCTTCGTGCCAGTGCAGCAGGCGATTATAGATTTTATTACTTTCTGCTTCAAAGCTTCTTTCGCCTCCCTTGATGTTCAGCAAGTGGCCGTTAACTGCTTCTTTATGTGGGCATTTGGCGCTAGTTTAGAGCAGCGCGTCGGAGCTGGACGGTTCTTTATGGTTTGTATGCTAGGTTCAAGTTTGCCTTGGGTACTGGCCTACTACGAAGTTGTTAAGACCGATCCAATTCACTGCTACTATGGGCCTTTCTTCCTCTTCTGTGTGCTTGTGGGGGCAAGCTTCGTTTTCCCTCCCGAAAAGAAAATCAATACCGAATGGTTTAGAAGTTCAAGGGGAAATATTTTCGCAAAGCAGTCAGAAGATGATTTTGCCACCCGATATCAATTTAAGCCCATGCTATTTCTCGTCCTGTTTATTGCCTATGAAACAGGAATGTACTTCTATGTCGGCAAGAGCTATCCGATTCTCAAGAATGCCTTGATTCTCTCTGGCATTGGCTCAATTTTCATTGGCTACGTGGCTGTTTCATTGATTGTATGGTCGGCTACGGGCAGCCTAAAAGATGGACCAATGCGCTTAATGTGCGTGAAGATGTATAACGATATCCTGCGCCTCGATGTCGGACACGAAACCGCCATTAAAGGTACTGCCCATGCTTTAGGCCTGCCTCCAGAGCGGGTTAAAGAGTGGGTGGCCAAGCAAAGGGGTAAGATGCAGGTTTCTTAGCGCTACCTAACCTGAACTGGGCGTAAGTTTTCTACCTCATGACTAGTGCTAATATCTCTACTTGAGAATTTGTGTTTAATTCAGCACGAGTTCAGTACGAGGGTAGTCATTGAGTTCTTTAGAGCCAAAAATCACCAATATCCCACCAGGCGAGTCTTCCGCTGTTGAAGTCGCTAGCTTTGGACCCCGTTTCCCTTGGATGCGAGTCACCCAGGTTGTTCTCGATTCTATTCTTGTTGCATTGTCTTTGGCTGGCGCCTATTTAATTCGCTTTGATGGCCGCATTGACCCAGTTTATGCTGCTCAGTTAATCAAAGTCATTCCTGTTTTTGTAGCAATGAGAATTTTGTCTAACTGGTCGTACGGCGTGTATGGGCGCCTATGGCGCTATACAGGCTTGACCGAAGTGATGGAACTGGCTGTTTCTGTGCTGACAGTAAGTGCAGTGGTTCTGTGCTTGCGCGCAATTGGTGTTGACTTGCTGCGCGTGGAAGGTCATTTGCTTTCATATGGCATTCTCGTTATCGATAGCGGTCTTTGTTTCTTCCTCATGACTGCCTCAAGGGTTTTGCGGCGTTTGCAGACGGAACATTGGCAGCGCAAGCACTGGCGCCAACCGGTTAGACGGCGTGCTCTTGTGGTCGGTGCCGGAGATGCTGGGATGATGGTTCTGAGAGAACTGAATCAACGTTCCGACTTGGGTGTTGATGTTATCGGATTAATAGATGATGATCCCTCTAAGCTGCGCAAGCGCATTGGTAATATCACCGTATTCGGTACCACTGCTGAGTTGCCTCGGTTGATTGAGAATCTCTTCATCGATCAAGTGATCATTGCTATGCCTTCGGCGCCGGCTTCCGAGATTCGCAAGATTGTTGAGGTTTGTCGCAGCGCTGAAGTCGAAACCCGCATTTTGCCAGGCTTGTTCGAGTTGATTAACGGCCACGTCAGTATCAATCAGCTGCGTGAAGTTTCGCTCGAAGACTTGCTTGGGCGTGACCCCGTTAAGCTCGATAGCGCTTCTATTGCTAGTTATATTGAAGGAAGAACGGTTCTTGTTACTGGTGCTGGTGGTTCGATTGGCAGCGAATTGTGTCGACAGATTTTGCGTTTCCAGCCTCGTCGCTTAGTCATCTTAGGTAAGGGCGAAAACTCGATTTTCTATATTCAGCAAGAGCTTTCGCGCTTGCCAGAACCAGTAGAAATTGTGCCAATTATTGCCGATGTGCGCGATCGTAAGCGTTTAGAGCAGGTCTTTATCAATCACAAGCCTAATGTCGTCTTTCATGCCGCCGCTCACAAGCATGTACCCTTGATGGAACTCAATGTCTTTGAGGCCATTGCTAACAATATTTTTGGAACAAAGGTGGTAGCTGAACTTTCTGATGCCCACAAGGTCGATAAATTTGTTTTGGTTTCTAGTGACAAAGCTGTTAATCCTACTTCTGTTATGGGTGCCACCAAACGCTTGGCTGAGTTGATAATTCAAGATTTGGCCCAACGTTCTGCTACTAAGTATGTGGCTGTCAGGTTCGGTAATGTATTGGCGAGCCGTGGCTCTGTCATTCCGCTCTGGCGCGATCAAATTGCTGCTGGTGGGCCTGTAACTGTCACCCACCCTGAAGCAACGCGCTATTTCATGCTCATTCCCGAAGCCGTGCAGCTGATATTGCAAGCTGGGGCTTATGGTTCAGGCGGAGAGATTTTTGTTCTTGATATGGGCAAACCAGTCAAAATACTAGATCTGGCTAATGACCTCATTCGCTTCTCTGGCCTTCGTCCTGGCCACGATATAAAAATTGAATTTGTTGGTTTGCGCCCAGGAGAGAAGCTCTATGAAGAGTTGCTCTCGGCTGCAGAAGGTCTAGCAAAGACTGTTAACGAGAAGATTTTTGTTGGACGTCCCCAGCCTTTACCTTACGAGCAATTGCAGGCAACATTGTTGAACTTGAGCGATTCTGTAGAGAATATAGATGAGGTGGCAATTCGCAATGAGTTAGATCGCATTGCTAGCGGTACGACTAGTTCGGTTAACCTGCCAGCCATTACGGCAAAGACGTAGATTGCTAAACACATGGACGCTAAAGACTCGCTAGAATTTTCGCTAGTTTTGCAAGCAGAGCTCACTCTCAAAGCAGAATTTGCTCTCGAAGAAAATCTCGCTCTGAAAGAATTGCGGTTACTCGAATTTTTGCGCCAACTTAAGAGCGTCATTGTTGCCTACTCAGGTGGCGTGGATAGCTCAGTGCTGGCCCACTATGCAAGGTCAGTCTTGGGGCCCAATGCTCATATAGTTATTGCACTTTCCCCGAGCTTGGCTCAGTCAGAGCTTGAGGCAGCCCGGCAGCAAGCGAAGCAGGCCAACTTCGACTTGATCGAAATCAATACTAATGAAGTTGAATCTGAAGATTATCGCGTCAATGACAGTATGCGCTGTTTCTTTTGTAAGAGTACCTTGTTTCAGTATTTGTCCGAAATGCAGAAACGGCTTTCAGTCGATGCCATTACCTATGGTGCAAATGTTGATGATCTCAGCGACTATAGGCCCGGTCATCAAGCTGCTAAGCAATATGGGGTCTTGGCCCCCTTAATTGAGGCTGGCTTGACCAAGAGTGAGATTCGAGAGCTCGCCCGCCAGCAAGGTCTGCCGTCGTGGGATAGACCGCAGGCTGCTTGCCTTTCTTCGCGCTTTGTCGAGAAGACCTATATAACCCCATCTGGCCTGAGTTTGATCGACAAACTTGAGCAAGTTGTGCGTGACTTCGATTTCCGCCAAGTGAGAGTGCGCTATTTTACTGTCGATGAGACTGCTCGGGCATCGGTTGAAGTTGGTTCTGACGAATTAGCACGCTTTACCGCAGAGCCTGAGCTGGCTGAAAAATTGATTGCCGCTCTTGCTGTCGCCAATGAACGTGCTGGTGCCACCATCACGCAATTTGAGATTGATCCTGACGGTTATAGCCAAGGAAAGGCTGCAGCTCTAGTGAATAGTAAGAGGCTGGCAAGAGATTAGAGAGTGATTTCAGCCTGATATTGTCAAGGCTGCTTTCCGTGCTAAATTCAACACTGAATTTAGCTTGAGACTTAGCAGCAAATAGGAAGTTTAATGGACCGCAAATCAGTCGAAGACCTGCTTCTTTCGGTATCGCAAGGTGGTATTTCGGTCAGCGATGCCTGTGAGCGGCTTGCTATTCTGCCCTATCAAGACCTTGGCTTCGCTAAGCCAGACCTGCATCGAGGCCTAAGACAGGGCTTTCCTGAGGTGATTTTTTGCCCAGGCAAGTCACCGCAGCAGATTGTTGACATTGCTCTTAAATTGCGCGCTAGCAATTCGATAGTGATCGCTACAAGGGCTGAAGAAGCACAGGCAAAAGAAGTTGTGAGGCTTTACAACAGGGCTGCGGCTGCCAGTCAAAATTCGGGTGTGGCGATTCACAGCTTTGCCACGGGAGCTAGTCAGAGCACAGCGAATGGGGCCAATCAGGCCTCGGGCACTTCTTTGGAGGCTTCATTGGGCAGCGGCTCGACTACTGCTAGCTCTTCCACCAGCGACGCAGCCATGGCCAACGCCACGACAACAAGCGCTTCGGCCAATCCTGTTCTTGAGAAATCGGGGATGGAGATTCCACTAAATGATTGCGAATATTTACCCCAGCCAAAAGCCCTTGTCTTTGGTCAATTGCCTATGCCAAAGAAAGACGCACCATCAGTTTCAATTGTGACAGCAGGTACGGCTGATATTGCCGTTGCTGAAGAGGTGGCACTATTTATAGTGGCAGCCGGGTATCCGGTAAGCTGTGTTTATGATGTTGGAGTTGCCGGTGTGCACCGCTTATTCGATAGTCTAGCCCTGCTGCGCAAGGCGCATGTAACTGTGGTTGTCGCGGGAATGGACGGCGCTCTGGCAAGCTTCGTTGGCGGTCTTCTAGACAAGCCAGTCATTGCTGTGCCTACTTCAATTGGCTACGGTGCCAGCTTTGAGGGCGTGGCGGCATTGCTTAGCATGCTCAATAGTTGTGCTGCCGGTCTTACTGTCGTTAATATAGATAACGGCTTTGGAGCTGCCATGGCGGCTTTGCGCATTTTGGCTACGGCTCAAAAGTAATATAGTCGAAGGGCAAAGTAGATCTAAAATTTCTCGCCAGGTTTAGGTTGCGCTGGAGTCGTCTTGGTTGTGCCCCGAATAATGGCGGAGGCTCCAGAGCTACTAGTGCCAGGCTCGTTACTATTGCTGCTGTTCTCACCATGACTATTATTGGGAGCTGTGCCAGGCAGGGCTGTTTTACTGCCGCTTTGGGCCGTGTTCAAATCAGGGTAGTGACCAATTTTTACTGTCAATTCTTTCGTGTTGTTACCCCTCAGACAGTTTCTTGCAGATCTTTTTGAGTATGAATAATTTTGTTGCCTTCGAGCTTTTGGATGATGTCGCCAGGCTCAATTCCGGCTTGTTGGGCGGGTGATCCTTCATAGACTTTGCTGATGAACACACCCTTGGTGGTCAGTGGCAAGCCTAGGCTTTTGGCGTGGGTCTCATTCAGTTCACTCATGCCAATGCCGAGCCAAGGTCTGCTTATTGAGCGGTGATTGATCAAGTCGTCGGCGA
The DNA here is from genome assembly GCA_001464165.1 of bacterium Ga0077546. The sequence continues at coordinate 1,983 of LNEX01000080.1, read as the reverse complement.
CGCTTTTCGCTAAGTCGATAGGAGTAGAAAAACCAATGTTTTGTGCGTCTGCTTGCATTGCCGTGTTGACGCCAATTACTTCGCCGCGCAAGTTTAGAAGGGGGCCACCGGAGTTGCCGGGATTGATAGCTGCATCGGTTTGAATGAAGTTGGCGTTGCCTGTATTGGGGTTGGCAATAGTGCGACCAACTGCAGAGATAATGCCGAGAGTGACCGTATGATCAAAGCCAAGAGGAGAGCCAATAGCAATGGCAAACTCGCCGGGCCGAAGCTTTTCTGAGCAACCTAGTTTTAGGGCTGGCAATTCAGAGGCGTTAATTTTTAGAACGGCAAGATCAGAAAAACTATCGACACCAACTACTTCCGCTTCGAATGAACGCTTGTCTGTTAGGCTCACTCGAATATCAGTTGCCGCTTTGACAAGGTGGGCATTGGTCAAAATGTAACCGTCTGAGCGAATGACAAAACCTGAACCAGTGGCGCTGGCGCGTTTGGCTTTGGGGGCGTATTTGGGCACGGGGTTTGTGGGCGATACTTCGCGACCATTATAGAAGAAACGAAAATTGCCGCTGCCAAAATTGGGCAGATCGAACAAGTCTAGGTTGGGCATGCCGTTTGCACTTGTTTCATCTTTGCGGTGAATTTCAATATTCACCACAGATGGTGCGGCTTCTTGAGCGATGTCGGCGATTGTATCAGCAGCAAATAGACCACTTCTTGCTGCTGTTTGTGCTTCGCTTGAAGCAACAAGCTTATGCTCGTGTTTTGGGACAGATGCTGCTAAAAGTCGATTGACGGGAGTGGTTAGCAGCTTTGTCTCGCTAGTTTCCCGCTGAGGGTATTGCACCGGTTTGAAGTTGCGCGAACTAGAAACGGAACCTGAACTACAACTAGAGTTGCTTTGACTATAGCCGCCAAATTGGCTCATGGCCCAACAAAAGCTAGATGTTGTAACAAGGGTGCCCGAAACGGCAATAAGCAAACTCTTGTTACTACTCAGCTTCTCTGTCATTATTTGCGGCCCATTCCCAGTTGTTGCGCTGTTTGGTAGACCTTGCCCTCGGTTAAGATGGAAGGTGCAATTATGACTTCTACTTCTTTCATCTCGCTTAAGTTTGAGGCACCAAGAGTAGCCATGCTGGTTTTAATTGCACCAGTTAGGTTTTGAGTACCGTCATCAGTCAGTGCCGGACCGTGCAGAATGCGCTCAAGCGAAACTGTGGTGCCGACCTTAATTCTGGTACCACGCGGCAAAACTGGGCTTGGAGTGGCCATACCCCAGTGGAAGCCATGACCAGGAGATTCGGTGGCGCGGGCAAAAGGTGAGCCAATCATGACAGCATCAGCGCCGCAAGCTAGAGCTTTGCAGATGTCGCCACCGGTTACCATGCCGCCATCAGCGATCATTGTAGGTATTTGGGCTGGCATCTGCTCTGGATTGAGACCTTTGCGCTGAATAAAGGTGGCGCGGGCGGCTGCGCAATCGGCAATGGCTGTGGCCATTGGTACGCCAATGCCCAATACTGAGCGGGAAGTGCAGGCCGCTCCCGGCCCAATGCCGACTAGTATGCCAGCTACGCCGGTCTCTAAAAGCTCTAAAGCGGTCTTGTAGGTAACGCAATTGCCAACAACTACAGGAGCTCCGAGTTCGCTGACAAATTTAGCCAAATTCAAACTTGGTGTGCCTAAGGCTGAGCGGTGCTCGATGCCGGTCACTGTTGACTGCACAAAAATGATGTCGCAGCCCGCTGCTACGGCTACAGGGCCGTATTTCTCTGCGAAATTTGGCGTGATAGAAACAGCGGTGATAGCCCCGCTTTTTTTTATGTCTTCAATGCGTTTTTGAATCAGAGCATCCTTAACGGGAGCTTTGTAGAGTTCTTGCATAACTTCGACGAAGCTGTCTTTGTCGCATTTAGATATTTTTTCGTAAATTTCGTCGAGGTTTTCGTAGCGTGTTTGAATGCCCTGCAAATTGAGCAC
>LNEX01000079.1 GCA_001464165.1 bacterium Ga0077546 | reverse complement strand
CGCTCCTCGAGTTTTAATTGCCAATTCTAATCTTGTTGGACATTGGGCTACCTGGGAGCACTTCCGTGAGCTCGACAAAAAAGGCCTGATGATGTTTGGCCAAATGACGGCTGGTTCTTGGATTTATATTGGTACCCAGGGCATTTTGCAAGGTACGTATGAAACTTTTGCATCCCTTGCTCGCAAGCATTTTGCTGGCACACTAAAAGGTCGCGTTGTTCTTACCTCTGGTCTTGGTGGCATGGGTGGCGCTCAGCCACTAGCAGTGACCATGAATGAAGGAGTGGCTCTTTGTATTGAAGCAGACCAAACGAGAATAGCAAGACGGTTGCAAACAGCCTACCTTGATGTGCAGGCCGACAGCTTAGAGCACGCTTTGACTTTGGCTAAAGTGGCCAAAGAGAAGGGTGAGGCTGTTTCGATTGGTCTTTGTGGCAATGCTGCCGATCTTCTCCCTCGCATGCTTGAAATTGGCTTCTTGCCTGACGTTGTCACTGACCAAACTTCAGCTCACGATCCGCTGAACGGCTATATTCCATTAGCGAAAGACGGCAAGCCAATGTCTATTGCCGACGCCACAAGTTTGCGTGCTAGCGACACAGCCACCTACCTACAACTGGCTGACCGTGCCATTGTTACTCATGTCAAAGCGATGCTAGAGTTTCAGAAACGCGGTGCTATCACTTTCGATTATGGTAATAATATTCGCCAAGAAGCTTTCAATCACGGCGTTAAAGATGCCTTTGATTTCCCCGGCTTTGTTCCAGCATTCATTCGCCCACTGTTCTGCGAAGGTAAAGGGCCATTTCGCTGGGCGGCGCTTTCGGGCGACCCGCAAGACATTGCTGTGATTGACCAAGCTATCCTTGCCAACTTTGCTGATAATGTCGAACTTTGTCGTTGGATCAAGCTAGCTGCTGAACGCGTGAAGTTCCAAGGTCTTCCAGCTCGCATCTGCTGGCTCGGCTATGGCGATCGCTTGAAAATGGGCCTTATCATGAATGATTTAGTGGCTTCAGGCAAAGTCAAAGCACCAATTGTAATTGGCAGAGATCACCTTGATTCTGGCTCTGTGGCCTCACCTAACCGTGAAACTGAAGCGATGAAAGACGGCTCAGATGCTGTGGCCGACTGGGTTTATTTGAATGCCATGATCAATGCCGTTGGCGGCGCCAGTTGGGTCTCGCTGCACCATGGTGGTGGAGTTGGCATGGGTTATTCCTTGCACTCTGGTCAGGTCATAGTTGCTGACGGTACCCCTGAAGCAGCCGAGCGGCTTACCCGTGTGCTCACAACTGACCCTGGTATGGGTGTGATTCGTCACGTCGATGCTGGTTATGATGAGGCCCTTGATTTTGTCGCTGGTACAGATATCCGCATACCTATGCAAGAGATCTAGCGCAAGAGATCTAAATCAGCAAAGTGAAAAATTGATTAGGTATTTTTGGTAACGCCTTTCTCTTTTGCTTTGGTGCATCCGCTATCATTGTCAGGTGGTACTTCTATCTATTTTTCCTTAAGTAAGTAATCGAGATTCATGGCCCGTATCGTTCAAAAGTTCGGTGGCACCTCAGTCGCAGACGTAAATAAGATTCGCAAGGCTGCTGAGATAGTGGTGAAAGCCGCTAGCGAAGGTCATGAAGTCACTACTGTTGTATCCGCCATGGGCCACACTACTGATCATCTAATATCTCTGGCAGAGCAGATAATCCCTACTTCGGGTGAGCGCAATCCCCGTGAAATGGACATGCTCTTAGCGACTGGTGAGCAAGTCTCAATTGCCTTGATGACCATGGCGATTCAGACAATGGGTCATGAAGCCAAGTCTTTCACTGGGTCGCAGGCTGGAATTATTACGGAGAGCCGGCATGGCGTGGCCAAAATTCAAGAGATGCGTACCGATCGCCTTGAGTCGTCTCTGGCTCGCGGCGAGATAGCTGTTGTCGCTGGCTTTCAAGGCGTGACTGAAAATGATGAATTGACCACTCTTGGTCGCGGAGGTTCCGACACTACAGCTGTTGCACTAGCTGCTGCTTTGGGCGCCGATCGCTGCGACATTTATACTGATGTAAGAGGAGTTTATACCGCTGACCCACGAATTATCTCTAATGCCAGAAAATTGCCGTCGGTCAGCTACGAAGAGATGTTAGAACTTGCTGCCACGGGAGCACAGGTAATGAATGCTAGGTCGGTAGAACTTGCCATGGATAACCAAGTACCAATTAGAGTGCGCTCCACATTCGTACCAGAAGATGTCGGCACCCTTATTACCCACCGGGTGGTTTCGCCTGAATACGCCATTGCTGGCATTTCCTGCGATATGAATTCGGCCAGCGTTACCCTTAAGAGTCTCGACAACGCTAACGAGAACAAGCCACTAGAAGGGATATCGGCACTCTTCACTCGTTTGCAAGAGCTTGGTATTCAAACTGATATGGTGATGGTTCTAAAGCACGAAGATGAGCCATCTCAAGAGCTAGTTTTCACGGTAGAAAAGTTAGCTTTGCCTCGGGTTCAACAGTTAATTGAATCTCTTGCCTTGAGCTTGGGTAACCCTCTCATGCAGGTGGAGACCGATATAGCTAAAGTTTCGGTAGTAGGAAGGCGTCTAACCAATAGACCTGAAGTTGTGGCTGGCGTTTTTGAAGTTCTGCACAATGCCAGTATTCCTGTACAAATGGTAGCCACTGGCGATATGCGCATGAGTGTAATTACTTCCGCCAAACATGGGCGAGACGCAGTCAGGCTGATTCATCAGCGCTTTAACCTCTCTGATGGTTCCGTCACAGTTTAGGTTTTACTATTTAGATAAGGTTTTCGGTAAAGTCAAAGCGTGAGATAGAAATGGCCGGATTAGATAACATTTTCAACAAGGTAAAAGAGGCGACCAAACAGGCCGCGGATCAGACCAATCGCGCTGCCAAAGCAGCGAAGTTGAAGATGACAGTGATGTCACTAACTTCTGAAAAGACGCAGCATCTACAAACTATTGGTCAGCGTACATATACATTGTTTTTTGAAAATTCAGCTATCGACGGCAAGGTCTTGCAAGAGAAAATTCAAGAAGAGTTGACTCAGATTGACCGCATAGGCATTCGCATTGCTGAACTAGAAGCCGAAATTGCTGATATTCAGAGTGGACAACATGTTGACATCGCCGACATAACATTGAAGAATACGCTGGCCTCTCTTGCTGGGGTAACGGCTACTTGTCGTGCGGCAAGTGGCGACACAATTTCGCCCCAAATTAATGATGACGAGGCCACCTCTTATTCAAGAGAGCCAGCCAATGCAGCATTCTTCGGCAAGGGCATTAGCGGGCGTATGTCTGAAGCCTCTTATATGCGCTTTGGTGGTGAGCAGGCTTTGGTTGAAGGTAATTTCAAAGAGGCCTATAGAAAGCTTTCTAAAGCTGTACAGTTTGACCCGGGTGACCCCACCGGCCATGTCCTTCTTGCCCGGTCAATGACTGGTATTTTACGCAAGTCGAAAGACACTGAAATTGATAAAGCGCTTCTCGACCGCACCATTCGCGAATGGAGAATGATTGAACGACACGACGTGGATATCACCGAGCAATTTGAAGCTCGTGCCAATCTACGTAAACTGAGCAAGGTAGTCAAGTTGTTAAAAGAGCGCGAAAAAGCTCTTGCCTTAGCTCGGTCTAATGAAGAAAAACCGCAAATAGCGGATAAAGTTCCTACAACGGGGTCGAAAGGCAACGGTGTGGTCTCTGACGAACTCCAGACAGATCTTTCAAGTGAAGTCAAGGGTAAGGCTCAGGTCGCTCAAAAAGCACCTAAGTTGGATGGTTCAGCAGAGATTAGGTAAAGACTGCTTAAGGCATCTTTGCCAAATGGACTTGGCTATGGTTTCAAACGTAAAACCATGCCAAACTAGTACAGTACAAAAGGACCAATTGTCTCGATAAACTGAGATTTTGCGGTCGTAAGAGGAAAATTGACGTGAATAACAAATTGTTTGTAGGAAACCTTTCATTCAAAACTACACAGCAAGATCTTCAAGATCTTTTTGCTGAGTACGGCGAAGTTGTATCAGTAGCGATCCCAACCGATCGTGAGACTGGCAGACAACGTGGTTTCGCTTTCGTAGAAATGGCGACCCAAGCCCAAGCTGAAGCTGCAATTAAAGCTCTCAACGGACGTGAAGTTGATGGCAGACAAATCGCAGTTAACGTTTCCCAGCCTAAGTCCCGCGATGGCGGCGGCGGTGGCGGCAGAGGCCGTTATTAAATTGCAGCCCGTGTGTCGTCTTTAGTGGTTTTCCTCTAAAGTACTAACCAGTATGCAAGCTTAAAAGCTAATATCAATGCCCTATCGGTTTACCGGTAGGGCATTATATTTTGAAATCTTCGGAATTCTCCATTTACTTCAAAACTTGTTTCATATCGTTTTGACGTTTCGATTTGCTCAATCTAGTTGATGTTTACTTGTGTTCTAAGCTTCACTGACTTAACTTTGAGTGATACCAACTGCGGGGGCTTACCGATGGATACCAAAACTTTTTGGTGCGAATTCAATGCTCGAATCGAAAAATATGACTTACTAGCTCATTCGTTTTACCAGGCTTGGACAAACGGCTTATTGTCCAAAGATGATTTGCGCATGTACTCAAGTCAGTACTATAAGCATATAGAGGCGTTTCCTCACTATCTCGAGATGCTCGAGAACCGTCTGGCCGATGGTGGACTGAAACAAGCAATCAAAGAGAATCGTCTGGATGAGTTGGGTGCATTATCGCCGGACAAACGCTCACACTCTGATATCTGGTTAGATTTTGCAGCTGGAATGGGAGCTGAGCGTAGCGAAGTTGAAAACACCGAGCATCTTCCTCAAGTCAATGAATTAGTAGACTTCTACAGCAATATTTCTGGCAGCGGCAAAACCAATGAAGCTCTTGCTGCTTTTTGTGCTTATGAGTCGCAAGTGCCTCGCATTGCCAAAGAGAAAGCCGTAGGCTTGAAGCAGCATTATGGTGCAGATGCTAAAAGCTACAAGTATTTCTCCATTCATGCGACTGCCGATATTGAGCACACCAAGGTTTGGCAAGAACTGATCGAGCAAGAACTAGAGCACAGTGATAACGATAGGGACCAGACTATTCAACTAGCACTTGATTCTGCCGAGAGAGCTGCACAGCATCTCTGGCAGGCTCTTGATGGTATTGAGATGAAGAGAACTGGCATACCGCAAGATCAGCTGGCTCCGTCTGCTTTGGCTATGGCCTGTTAGTGCGTGGATAGTCGGTGTTAACTATCCGCAATAAGCAGCTTAAGTTCGGCGAGCGCACATTTGTCATGGGAATTGTCAATGTAACTCCTGACTCCTTCTCGGGAGACGGCATTGTTGATACAGACAGTGCTGTCTCCTTGGCCCTTGAGCAAATAAAGCAAGGTGCAGATCTCGTCGACATCGGTGGCCAGTCAACTCGGCCTGGTCATACTGCTATTAGTGAAGAAGAAGAAGCCGAGCGAGTTTTGCCGGTATTGACTAAGCTGCGCCGCTACTCTGATGCGATCATTTCGATTGATACCTATAGCCCTGCAGTTTTGACAGAGGCTCTTAATTGCGGAGCTGACCTTCTCAATTCAGTTTGGGGCTTAGAAAAGGGATTGCTTGAAAGCGTCAGGCACCACCAATGCCCGGTGGTTATTATGCACAATAAGGCTAGTGCTGTTTATGCAAAATCTGTTGTCAGTGAGGTCTGTTCCTATTTGAAACAGGCTGCAAATCAGGCTGTGCAATGTGGCCTTACTCAGAATCAGATAATTCTTGATCCTGGTATTGGCTTTGGCAAAACTGCCGACCATAATATTGAAATGCTGGCTGGGTTGAATAATCTTACTGCTCTGGGCTTTCCCGTCTTATTGGGTACCTCTCGCAAATCAACGATTGGAAAATTGACTGGTCGTCCAGCTCATGAGCGAGTGTTTGGTACTGCTGCCACCGTTGCTCTTGGTATTGAGGCTGGTGTCGATATCGTCAGGGTGCACGATGTAGCTGAGATTATTGATACTGTGAGGGTGGCAGATGCCATCGTTCGGCAGTGGCGACCGAGCCATTGGTCTGACGCAAGCTAGCAGAGGGTGAAAATGCCAGATTTAATTAGGCTAAAGAATTTGGTGGTTGCTGGTCACCATGGAGCAAATCCTGGAGAGAAAGATAAGGCACAAGATTTCGTTTTGAATATTGAGCTTGAAATTAATCTAGAAAAGCCAGGAACCACAGATGCATTGGAAGACACTGTCAATTACAGCGGAGTCAACAGACTGGTGAGACGAATCATCACTGAGACTTCGTATAATCTCTTGGAGCGCATTGCTACAGAGATAGTGCTCTCGATTTTCGAAGATAGACGTATTCGCACTGTTCAAGTGGCTATAGCGAAGCCAAATATTCTGGCTGGATGTACTCCTGAAGTAGTTCTTCGTCGCTCTAACCCAAATTACTCAGACTGAGAGAACTATCTATATGAGCAAATCGCATACAAGTAAATCTTATATTGGTATCGGCTCAAATATTGGTGATGCCGTCTGCAATGTTAATGAAGCAATCACTCGACTCTCTGATTTGGGCAGTGTTTTGAAGAAATCTAGCCTTTATGCCACTAAGCCCTGGGGCGTGGTTGAGCAGCCTGATTTTATTAACGCGGCAGTAGCGCTTGAAACAGATCTTGGACCTCGTGACCTGCTCAATGGATTGCTTGCTATCGAACGAGCTATGGGAAGAGAGCGTCTCATTCGCT
>LNEX01000078.1 GCA_001464165.1 bacterium Ga0077546 | reverse complement strand
TTGGAATTACTGCGCTAGTCCACTAATTTTAGTTAGTTCGCTGATTGGTTTTGCCGCCTTATCCCAAAAGCAGCACAAACGCCTAGCCATAATCTGGGCGGCTATGCTTCCAGCAGCTTTGGCATTGTGTTTGATTTCTTGCCAACCAGCTCGCGATCGTTATGTGGCACCCATAGTGATACTAATGGCCCTTTACTCTGGTATCGGCTTAGCGCACTTAAAACGAAGAAGCAGTACAGCCTTCGTGATCTGCTTAGCAGTTCTGGCACCGCTCTGGTCGTTGCAGTTTATCTCTTTCAACTTTTGTCCATATCCAATCACTGCACCAAAGTGGATTCTGACACTGGCACCAAGTCTAAAATGCACGTTGCGAGAGCATGTATCTCCATTTTTCGACAGAGAAGAGAACATTGTCTATGCCGATCATATTGCACCAAACAATGAAGGCGGTCGCCTAGCTATCCAGATTCTCGATCGCATAGCCGCTCACGACTCCAAGCTTACCTCCTGGCTAAATATCACGGCCTTAAGTGGAGGCCTCGACGTACACGAAATGGAGCTACTAGCAAAGCTTCGCGGTTTATCCATCAAACCAACCACCAGTAGAATTTGGACAGCACTTGGTGACAAAGAAATTTTTTCTCAGTCCACGGCCCTAAATTATCGTTGGTACTTAATCAAAGAAGGCGATCAGGGCTTTCGCTTCGCCGATAAAGAGAGCCTTGAAGCTCATCAAAAGCTTATCAACTTTGTCAAAGACAAATATAGGCAAATCGAAACTTATAAGTCGCTCGATGGAACGCAGCTACGCTTATACTGCGCCAAGTAACGATGGAATGGCCTAGATCTTAGAGCGAAATACCAGGCGCAGTACCAGAAATAGAACTATTCCCCAAGCGCAAACGGCAAGAGCAACGCCGAGAACAAATGACCAGGGCCAGTAAGAAAAACGCACAATATGCTCTCCTGCTGGCACAAAAACTCCGCGAAAGAGAAAATTAGCTCGAAAAATAGTAGTTTCTTGGCCGTCGACCGTCGCCTGCCATCCCGGATAGAAAGTATCGGTGAGCACCACGCAGCCAGCCACCGGTGAAATCGATCTAACAACTAGCTCGTTGCCACTACGACGCTCAAGTTGCAGTGGCGATAAAACTTCACTGGTAGGAACTTCACTGGTAGGAGAAAGATGGCGAAATTGAGGAGCAGCAAGGGCATTCTCAAAGACCACTTGTCGCCTTGGATCAAATCTAGTAGAGCTGACTATAGCCTTCGCCTCAGCCTTACTCTGCGCGCTCAAGCACGACGAAACGAAGTAGGCCTCAGGCAGGCTAGCTGGGTTTTCATAAACATTGATACCTTCAGAAGTTGTATGAATCAATTTATATCGCAAAGGCACAGGCTTGAATTGACCAACCAAATATTTCACACTGGCTAGATCAACCAAGGCAGTGACTGAACAATATGAATGATTGCGAAATTCATCGAGCATGGCACCACACAACTGAGTAAACTCTGCAAAGCGAGCCGGCTGCATAGGATTGTGTACACGCAAAGAACTAATGCCATAAACAATGTTAGCGTTAGGCTTAAGCACATGCTCAACCACAGAAAGCACACGGCCAGGATGTTTGAGCAGAAAATCTGTCAGCTCAGTATTGGGAAAATCAAAATGTGGCTGAATCGTAAGCGCCGTGCGAGCAGCTGCGCTCAACCCGATCGTGTTGAGAATTAGGCCAACCAATACAATTGTTTGGCTAATTTTGAACTGGCTAACTTGGGTCCAGCCAAAGCATCGATTGAATCTCCTTGACCTTAACCCATAGAGCAAAAAAACAAAAATGCCCAAGAGAAAAGCACTTAGCAAGATAGCAGCAAAATCGAATTGCATATCAGCCAAAGTTTCGTCAAAGTTAAAATCATGCAAATTGACACTACACGCCAACAACGATAGCGGCAGCAAGACTGAGGTAAAAGCAGTGAGGGAGACAAGCTTGTTTCCCTTGGTGCAATCGCCAACGCTTTGAAGACCCAATGCCGAAATTAGCGACAAGAACAGAAGAAAAAGAGGAATCAGATAAACTGTAATCAGATACGAAAGCGGTCTCACAGAGAGCAGACTGTCAAATAAACCCACTCGCGAAATTAGAAGAAGAGCTGCAATTGCCACCAACCACAGTGCTACCACAAGAGGTCGCAATTTTCTCTCAACAAAGAACGAAGCCGGCAGCACTACCAATGCAATAGCCCCAAGAAATGGGCTTGCTGGTCCATAGCACGGGCTTAGCAAATTCAGAACTAGCCCCGGCCAAGGAGCAAAAGCAGCGCCGCCATCACCATACTTGTAAGAATCACCACAGACCAAGTACTCGATGAAAGGCAACAGCATAGGGGCTGTCAGGGCCAAAGAAAGGCCTGCAATTGCTGCTAGCTCAAAAAC
>LNEX01000077.1 GCA_001464165.1 bacterium Ga0077546 | reverse complement strand
ATCAACTTAGCAGGAGTGACATCAAATCCTGGGTTAAAAGCTAGGGCTCCAGGCACAGTGGCTGCCGCACCATTGATGGTGAGAATTTCACTCTGCTCCCGCTCTTCTATCGGAATATTCCTTCCGTCTTGGAGATTTGGATCAAAAGTAGAAAGGGGAGCGGCAATATAGAAAGGAACTCTATGATAGTGTGCGAGAACAGCTAGATTGTAAGTACCTATCTTATTGGCGCTATCTCCGTTTCGAGCGATTCGATCAGCCCCGGTAATGACCATATCAATTAGTCCTTTGCTCATTAAATATCCCGACATAGAGTCACAAACCAAAGTAGTTGGTATTCGATCTTGGGCTAGTTCCCACATTGTCAACTTGGCTCCCTGATTACGAGGCCTGGTTTCGTCGACATAGACTGAAATATCTTTAGAAGCAAAATGAGCCGCACGGATGACACCAAGAGCGGTTCCGTAGCCACAAGCAGCAAGACCGCCAGCATTGCAATGAGTGATTATACGGGCACCACTTTGCACCAATTCAGAACCATACTGACTAATTGCTAGATTGGCACTAAGATGTTCAGCTAGAATTGATTCTGCCTCACTATAAAGTTGGTTAGCGACCTCGGCCCAAGAACAAGAGCCAGACGGCGCCAAACTAAATGCAGCCTCAAGAGTCTTGGCCATGCGTTCAGTTGCCCAGCGCAGGTTGATAGCAGTTGGTCTGGTTTGATTGAGTTCGTCTTTAGCCTGATTGAATCCACTCAAGAAAGCTTTCTGATCCAGCAGATTTGACTGATTGAGTTCATTTACCCTGAGAGCCAAACGTCGAGCCTCGAAAGCCAAACCAAAGGCTGCAGCCACACCAATAGACGGCGCCCCACGAACAACCATATCTTTGATGGCAAAGAGCATATCGTCCTTAGTACTGGCATCAAAATAGCAAAATTCTTGTGGTAATCGGCGTTGATCAACCAATAACAAGCGACCATCTTCAATTTTGATTGGCAAGACACCGGGTTGAAACGACTTAGCGAGTGAAGCAGACATATAATAGACCTTGCTTAGCTAGACACCTAAATTATAGAGACATGGCAGACCTAATTCGAAAACAAACTCAAAAGACAAGGAAAGGCCTTAAATACGGGACACTCGCCGTATTGGCAGCTCTGTTTTTTTTAGCCACAATCAAACTAGGTAAGACCCAACAAATCAGCTCAAACCGACTGGCGCTTGGAGCCCAAGCGAAAGTGCAAAGTGCTTTCAATCTGGACATTAATCACCCCAGCGAATATGACTTTCTCTCTCGCGTTGAGATCGAGAGCCTAAGAAAGAGTTTTGCCAATCAACACCCAGAACTGCTGCTCTATCAATACACACCCATGCCAGCAATATTTAGTCAAATAGAAGACGGCAAGCCATGGTGGGGCCTCGATGGACAAGTATTCTACGACTCGGGTAGCAAGAGCATCGAGGGCCTTTCAGAAGAGTCTCGCTTCATTAACAACCCATTTATGCTCGTATGCGCCAACATGCTTCTATCAGGCTACCACTATGACGTCAGCAAGTTTCCTAGCAAAGAAGACTTCGCGCTCAGTGGCCTACCTCTAGAATGCGCTCCGAGTCAGGCATTAGTCTACCCGCGTGAATCTAGAGAGGACATTACCTACAACGTCACTAGCTTTTTGCAAGCCAGTGCAAAAATCGTAGACTTACCTCTGCAACTCGGTAGTGCGCCATTTGATCTGGTGGCATACAATGCCCGAGACTTCGGCTTTAACTATATTGCTGTATCGCCACGCTATTCACAGAACATCAATAAAACTAGCGACAGACCAATTGAAATTGCACAGTATATCCACTGTGGTGGCTCCTGCGGCTGTAGCGGTGGTTGTAATAATATGAGCCCATACATTGACGGCCTGCACTCACTCTCATTGAAAGCACTTCCGGCTCACGCCTATGTCTATCTCTGGCGAGCTAGGCCCACCTCTGTCGATCAATCGCCCGACTTTATGGTCCATCTCAATTTTATCTAGTTACTAGGTATAAGCAAAAGGCCCAAGCAATGTACTTGGGCCTTTTTTGATTTATTTCTTCTGACAGAAGCAGAGCTTATTTAGCAATGAATGTTTAGAAGGGTTCTTAATAGCCTATTTACTAGGGTTGCGTTGCTTAAGAAATTCTGGAATATCAAGAATATCACTAGCCATTTTCTTCAACTCGTTGCTCTGGCTCTGCTGAGCTTGTTGCTGTACTTGCTGAGCTGGTCGAGCTTGTTGCTCAACGCGCTGCTGTTGCTGATTAGAGGTGCTAGCTTGGGTTGGTCTCGCCTTGGGCTGAGACTGTACCAGCATATCGAAACCAGTAGCAATAACAGTAATCAACACTTCACCATGAAGGCGATCATCAAGCACCGCACCAAAGATGATGTTAGCCTCGTCTGAAACAGCTGAGTAGATAACATTTGCTGCTTCTTGAACTTCATGCAGAGTCAGGTCTGGGCCACCAGTGACATTGAATATGACACCAGATGCGCCGTCGATAGTTGTCTCAAGCAAGGGGCTATTAATAGCATTGCGAGCAGCTTCAACAGCTCGGCCTTCACCAGTTGCCCGACCAACCCCCATGAGGGCTGAGCCAGCAGTCTGCATAACGGCCTTAACGTCAGCAAAGTCGACGTTGATCAAACCAGGCACAGTAATGATGTCAGATATACCCTGCACACCCTGCATCAATACTTTATCGGCTTCGACAAAGGCTTCTTGCATTGATGCTCTGTGGTCTACGACCTCGAGCAAACGTTGGTTAGGTATGACAATCAATGTGTCAACACGAGAACGAATTTCATTGATGCCGTTTTCAGCTTGATTGCTGCGACGCTTGCCTTCAAATAGGAAAGGTCTTGAAACAACGCCAACAGTAAGTGCACCCATTTCTTTCGCTACTTCAGCGACAATAGGAGCGGCACCAGTACCGGTACCACCGCCCATACCAGCGGCGATAAACACCATGTCAGCACCTTGAAGGGCCTGAGCAATCTCTTCGCGGCTTTCTTCGGCGGCTTTCTGACCGATGCTCGGGTTGCCACCAGCACCAAGTCCACGGGTGAGCTTAGAGCCTATCTGCAAACGATTTTTGGCCGCGGCCAAATCGAGAGCCTGAGCATCAGTGTTACAAGACCAGAATTCCACTCCATTCAAGCCTGCTGCAATCATGCGATTAACAGCATTGGAGCCGGCACCACCAACACCAACAACTTTAATGCTGGCCTTCATTTCGAAGCTTTTGGCAGCTTTCTCATCAATTTTAGCTCGCTCAAGCACAGCCTTTAGACCTCTTCAAACTAATACGACAAATTGGCTAAACAGAAAATACTTTTTAACAGACTCTAACTAAATCGAGCGACATAGCCCTCTTTACTGAGGACCATCACTCACCTAGTGCGCCAGTTGAGACAGTTAGTAAGAGACAGCGATAAAGGGCCAATTGAGGCACCTATTTTCGAAGCACGTTACTGCTACCTTAGCTTAACTTATGTTAGAGCCTATCTAGTGTATTTGCAAGTTGCTACACATCTACGTGTAGTTAACCTTTTCACATACCCTAACGGCATCCAACGAGGGGCAAAGCTGGTTGTCAACAGCCGGGAAGGATGCCTTTACAACTACCCCAATAATGTCTTTACTGGCAAATATGTCCAAAATAAAATTTTAAACTGGCCCAACCAAAGCAACATTACTTAGCTTTAGAGGCCAGCTTGATTTTTTCAAGGGTAGCTGTATATGCCTTGTTGTCAGGATGGATATTGACAGCTGACTGAGCATAGTCAATGGCTTCTTTGAACTTGTGGTTTGAAGCCATGATTGCGGCCAGTAAGCGGAAGGCATCAGCATTCTTCTTGTCGAGTTCTACGCAGCGCTGCAAATAAGGCAGAGCCTCACTACCTTTATTCGAAGCAGCGTAAGCCGAGCCCATGTAGAAGTGCGCATCAGCGCTGTCTGGAGCCAGGGTAAGTGCAATTTTTTCTTCAGCAATCTGACCAGGAAAATCGCCCTTTAAGCCAAGCGCTGCGCCATAGTCGCGGTGAGCAGCTGCATCCTTGCCGTCTAGTTTGATTGCTAGCTTGAATTCTTGAAGGGCCTGATCAAGCTTCTTCTCATTGCGAGAAAGTAGCTGAGCGTACTTCAAGTGGTATGGCGCCTTGTTCGGGGCCAAACGCACCGCTTCTTTTATGCTGTCACAAGCCTGCTGCAAATCATTCTTGCGGCCGTAGCAACGAGCCAAACCCATATAAACCTCAGGGTCTTCACTATTGAGCTTAACTGCAGCTTTGAAAGCCTCGATTGCCTTATCAGTGTCACCGCTCATCAAGTAGGCCTTGCCCAGTTTGACATGGTTAACCGGATTGCTTGGATTCTGCTCAGCAGCAGCCTGATATCTGAAGATAGCACTCTTAATGTCTTCAGCGTCTTTATCATCACAGAAGCCAGGCAATGCCATACCTAAGAGGCTGGCGCAGGCCAAGCCAGAAGCGACTGCCTTGAGCGACAAATCAGATACAACCCGCATTTTCATATACCTCACTTAAAAATTCACAACTTCAGTTCAAAATCAACAATCACTCTACAGAATCAAATTAACTTCTCTACTTAAGGTCCCTTCCCCACGAGACTCACTAGTGAGATAGCCTGTCTAAACTAGCAGTATTCGGCATACTTTTGATCAACAACTCACTCATTGCTGCTTTGCAATTATTGTCATTCGGGGCAAGCTGCATGGCCTTGCGAATACATTCAATAGCCTTACCGGGTTCTTTAAGGGCCTCATAAACCCTAGCTTTTGCCAAGTAGGCATAATGATTGCGCGCATCTAGAGAAATTACTTTATCAATCATCAGCTTTGCTTCTGCATACTGCTGCTTGGCCTCATAACAAGAGGCAAGACCCAACACTGCCATTGCTACCTGCGGCTCTCGCTGATTCTTAGTCATCGCCTTTTCAAAAAAGGCTGCAGCCTGACTGTAATCGCCCTTAAGAGACAGGGCTAGGCCGAGATTATAGAGTGAGACAAAATTGTTAGGTTCAACGGCAAGAACCTTCTTAAACTCATCAATTGCCAAATCGACAAAGCCGATCTGCTCAAGGCAGATGCCAAGATTGCCACGGGCAGAGACATTGTCCGGTGTGGCTTCAACTATCTTTTTGAACTGACCACCAGCCTCATC
>LNEX01000076.1 GCA_001464165.1 bacterium Ga0077546 | reverse complement strand
CAATCAAGATCGTAAAGGCGATACCTTCTGTGACGAGGGCCGAAAGTACTGTAACTAGGGGCAGTATCTGTAGAGGAAAGACAACCCTTTTGACTAGGTTCGGATGTTCGAGTATCACCGTAGAAGAATGTGCCAGGGCTTCGGCGAAAGCGCCCCACGGTAGAAGGCCGGCCATCAAGTAAAGGGCGAAATTGCTAGTGCTGCCACTTGTACCGAATTTTACTTTCAGAACTACCGAAAAAAGGAACGTGTATAAAAGCAGATGCCCAAACGGGTTGACCAGAGGCCACAAGAGCCCAAGTAGAGAGCCCTTGTAGCGTCCAAGGCAATCGCGTTTCACCATTAGACCGAGTAAATGGCGTTGATTCCAAAGCTCCAGCAGCCCATTGCTTTTGCCTTGGATATGCGGTGTTGAAATATCAGATATTGTAGACGTAGTCATCTCAGCTCATTTATACCAGAAATGCAATTCTGGCCGATATCGCTATTTGCTGCATTAGTTTTTAGTCAATTGAACACTTCTATTTGCCTTTCTGCGCTTCTTCCACAATTGGTTTCAGCTTATCTTTGCTTGCCTTTGTAGCTTTTTCAGCGTCTCTTAAAGACAGCATGTTAGTTGCTGTCAAATTTGTTATTTGAGCCTTCTTGCTATCCTTGTAATTCAGTTCGCCGATTAAGTCAGAGCCGTAATAGTAGATATCGCTGGTGGCCTTTTCTTCTACCCGCGATTGTTCTGGCGCGTTAGGGGGCAGTAGCTTGCGTAATTCGATAGCAGCTGGCTCTTTAGTTGTGGGTGTATCTGCAAATACTTCGCTGATTTGAAAGATTGTGCCGTCTTTGCACTGAACCATATATTGACCGCCGGCTGTTGTTTTCTCGCGGCTAAGATATTGACTCTTACCGCCAGCATTAGCGCCAGCGGAGGGGTCGCGAACGAAAGAAACCATTGCTTCCTTAAGAGTTGACTCAGGTATTCCTAGAGTTATTTTTTCAAGAGCAATTGTGCCTTGGGGTGTTACTTCATTGTTCGCTACCTGGGTGCAACCAGCCAAAATTGTTGCTGTGAAAACCAACAAAACACTGTTCGCTAATTCTTTTCTAAAACTCACTTATTCAACCTTTAGTTTCTGTACCGCTGATCTCAGCGCCTAGCTTGCCCATTATCTCTTTCGCTTTTGAGAGTAACCGATCTTTTCGCTCTGGGGCTACTTCTGTTAGATATGTGTCAATTGCTGTAAGTGGGTTGAGAACAGCACTTTCAGTTAACTGTGGTAGGCGTGCTCGCTGGTGAGATGGCACAATTTCGGCGCTAAATTTTACCGAAAGGGCCGCCTGCGCTATTTGTTTTAGAGCATCTTCGTCGATTTGATTGAGATTTTCTTGGCCAATTTTGTAGCGTATGCGCAAGACGCAACCGGGCACGAATACCTTGCTAATTTTCTTTGTCAGCAACTCTAGAGGACTATCACAGTTGGTTAAGTCGGCTTCTACTGTGATGAAGGGGCGGGGATTAATAGAAATGAACTTAAACTCGGTTTTGGCACCAGCACTAGTTCTATCTATTTTTACGTGAACGAAACCTTTGTCTTCTTTCTCTTCACCGAAGTCGACTCGCTCTAAAGAACCGGCGTAGACGATGGCGGGCTTGTCTTGGCGCAGTACTTGATACTTGTGGATGTGACCAAGGGCGACATAGTCGACTCGCTCACTGACAAACATTTCGGTGGGGAAGGTTAAGGTGTAACCAACTAGAAGCTCCTCTTCAATGCCAGCTAGGGCTGTGTCTGTGCTCATATGCGCTGTAACCACAGTTGGTATTGCTGGGTCAAGCTTGAGATAAAAACCACGCAGTAAGTCGCGAATGTGTTCTTTCAATACTTTGTCTATTTCAACGGCTGAAAGATCTTTGTATTTGTCTAAGGTCATTAGCTGATGCCGAGTTATATGCGGTAAACCGACTAACTGCAGAGCACCATTCTTGGTGTTGATTACGGTAGAAATTGGTCTGTCGACCATCAGTACGCCGGGTACTTCAAGACTTTGAAATACAGACATGGCATGGCTTTGAGAGGCACGCAAGACTTGATCATGGTTACCGACGACCAGAATGCTGGTAATACCAGCATCGCTGAGACGTTTTAGTTGGCCGGCAAACATCTTTTGATAGATTGGCTCTGGTGAAGCGTTGCGGTAAGCATCACCAGAGAATAGAAAAATATCGCATTGCTGCTCAATGGAATAGTCAACCACTTTTGTCAGCGCGGCTACGAAGTCTTCGAATCGGACATTGAGTCCGGTTTCTGGGTTCAATCGGCCATGGCTCTCGCCGGAACCGAAGTGAATGTCAGAGACGTGGATTAGGTTAATGGTCATGGATGTCATTATAGCCGTGAAGACTAATAGTTTAAGTTGCCGGTTCATGTACTGGGGTGAAGCACATGATAGATTTATTCTGCTTAATTAAAAGCGGTAAATATAGTGCTCCCCTTGCAGACAATGTCAAAAGCTCTTCTAGCTCAGCTTTGCGGAATTAGTCGATTCAGTTTACTGATGCTGCTTTGTCTTGGCAGCCTTGCGGTCTTTGTCAATTGCCCTGCTTCTTGTCAGGAGACGGCCGCTATTTCACATTGTCTTAAAAGTAGCAAGTTTGTGTCCCAAGCTGCCACTGCCCGGTTCAAGATTGATGGTGGCTGCTTGGAGCTTAGTCTCTATCAAGACCAGCGTGCACACATCAAAGATCTCAAGATCAACTCTATTTTGCTCAGCAAAGAGTTAAACGATGCTTCTCCTGATGCTTTCGATACGTTTGTTTTTAGTTATTTTCCTGTAGTGTCCCAGAATTGCTACACCCAGGTTTCTGTTGCAAAGAGAGACTTGCTCCTTTTTGCTAGTGGCAAACTTACTAAAAGTGAAATTCTTGCTCGCGTAACTCTTGAGCCATTTCTAGCAACTAGTTTAAAGAGTCGTTATCAGGGCTTAAGCTACGCTGAAATTCTTAATTACTCAGCTAATGAAAATAGTAAAGAAATCAAGCAGCGAATTCTTTCTCTCAAAGCAAGTGGTTATGATGTATCTGCTGCCGAAAGGCAATTTCTCAAGATGGAAGACCTGGCGCGCAATAAAGACCAAACAGCATGTGAAGAGGCGAGAGTCACTTTGGCACAATGCTTAGAGCGGTCTGTTCTGCAAAAATCGGTTCTGCAAAACAATGATGCCCCTGGAAAAATCAGACTTGCAAACGAGAGGACTCTGTGGCCAAGGTAAAGTACACCCACACTTTAGAGCGTGGAGACCAAGTAGAAGTAAATGTCGAATCGCTGGCCAATGGTGGCGATGGAGTAGCAAAAATAGATTCTATTCCGGTGTTCATTGAGCGAGCCGCTCAAGGAGACCGTTTAGCTGTGCACTTGTTTGATGTGCGCAAAGATTTTGCCCGTGGTGCCATAGAAGAGATAGTCAAACCATCAGCTGAACGTGTTGAGGCTCCTTGCTTCCACTATGAGCGTTGCGGCGGCTGCCAGTGGCAACACATAGGCTATGCTCACCAACTTAAACACAAAGAACAATTGGTCGTCGATGCCCTTGGTCATATTGGTGGCTTTGCCAATGCTAAAGAGCTTGTTCAAACAATTGTGGGCTGCGATGACCCTTTTCACTACCGCAATAAAGTGCAGTTTCCGGTCAAATATAAGAACACTCAAGTATTGGCTGGCTACTATGAGCGCGGCAGCCATGACTTGGTCAACATCGATTCCTGTCCAATTCAGCCCAGCATAATGGATGAGCTGCTGAAGACAACGAAAATGTTGTTCAAGAAATATCGCATTTCAATTTACGATGAAGAGCGCCACCGCGGCATGGTGCGACATCTCAATTTTCGCATGAGCTTTGCCACCGGCAAGATTCTTGTCACCATTGTGGTCAATTACGCACCAATCAAAATCAAAGAATTCAATAACATTGATTATCTTCATGCCTTCACTACATTGGGTGAAGAGCTTGCTCACCTGCATAGAGAAGTTGAGTCAGTTGTAGTCAACTTCAATCAAGACAAAGGCAATCGCATTCTTGGTGAGCACACCCTCACCTTGGTTGGTGAGGGCTACTCGCGCTGATTTTACGCAAAAATTACAAGAAGGCCTCAGGTTTAGGCTCTCATCTAAGAGTTTCTTCCAGGTGAACAGCCTGCAAGCTGTCAAATTGCTTGAGTTTATCGGTGCTGCCGCTAAAGAAGATTTGGCTGGTATCGAAAAGCCAGTTGTTGTTGATGCTTATGCTGGAGTTGGCACAATCGCTATGTGGCTTAGTGCCCTGGCCGATGAAGTGATTGCCATTGAAGAAGTGGGCGACGCCATTACTGATGGCGAAGAAAATGCTGCTCTCAATAATCTCACCAATGTCAGCTTCGTTGAAGGCCGAGTAGAACAGGCTCTGGCTGTTTTGATGGTAGAGAAGAAGCGCGAAAACAAGAATATCGACTTGATCGTGCTTGACCCACCTCGCAAAGGCATTGACCCAAATATTTTGGCCTTGATCAAAGAACGTGGGCCAAAACACATCATTTATGTCAGCTGTAACCCGGCCACTTTGGCGCGGGACCTGAAAATTCTCTCTCAAACCTCTGAAAATGGAGAAAACAGCTCCATGGGCGGGTATAAAGTTAAGCGAGTACAGCCTGTGGATCTTTTCCCTCAGACTTACCATGTTGAATCTGTGGCGCTGTTAGAGAGGTTATAGATGGTTCTTTCGGGTATTTGGAGGAGAAACGAGAATTCGAAGGAACCTCTGCCTGACAACCTGAGTGTTTCTCACGATAAAGCCGTGCCGCCTAATGCTGTGCAAGAGCTTTGTGCTTCTGTGGGTTGGAGTCGTCGCGAGCCAGACCTTATTGTGCGTGCTCTAGAAAACTCTTTGGCAGTGGTCTCTATTTGGGATAAAGATGAACTGGTGGGCTTCGCCAGAGCTACTGGTGACAAAGTTTTCAATGCTACTGTTTGGGATATGGTTGTCAGGCCTGATTATCAGCGTTTGGGTGTTGGCCGTCTGGTTATGTGTGAGCTTTTGAAAGAGCTAGATGAGTATTCGATTCCGCTTGTAACTCTTTATGCAGACCCTGGCACCGATGGCTTTTATAAGCGCTTTGGCTTCCTTGCCGACCCCTCTGGGGTGCGAGGAATGTTTAGAGAGAAGAATGATTATTAGCCCTTGGTTGCTGTGGCTC
The DNA here is from genome assembly GCA_001464165.1 of bacterium Ga0077546. Next base: position 5,047 of record LNEX01000076.1, on the reverse strand, counting down.
TTCTCTTTATATTAGGAAATTGATATTTCGGAAGGTTTCTAATTGCCCTCTGTAGCGTTGGCAAGGCAGTCGGACCGTGCTAATCTAGCCTACCGTATATATGTTGTAGGCAACGCGTAAGAGCGCTTGGAGATGTCATGAAGGTAATTTTGCACCACTCTGTTGAGAAGCTTGGACAAGCTGGAGACATTGTTGAGGCCGCCCCCGGTTATTTCCGTAACTTCCTTCAACCGCGTGGTTTGGGTGTTGAAGCTACAAGAGGCACACTGAAGAAGCGTGAAGAAGATTTAGCCGGTTTGAAGAAGAAAGCCCAGCAAATGCATCAAGCTGCTGTTGAGAAGGCTGAAAAAATCACAAATCTAGGCGCTATACATTATGTTGCCAAAGTTGGCGAGAGCGGCAAACTTTACGGCAAAATCACCAACAAAGAAATTGCTGACTTGATCGAAAAAGAAGTTGGCTTTGCCATAGACAAGCGTCTTGTCAAAACAGAAAACGAAATTCACGCTCTTGGCGTTTACGAAGTGACCGTCAAATTGGCTAACGAAGTAACAACCAAGTTGAATCTTGAAATTCTTCGCGAAGGCGCTACACCTACTACAGGTAAAGGTGCTCCAGCTAAAGTTGAAGCGCCAGCTGCTGAAGAAGTTGAAGCAGCAGCAGCAGTCTAATTTGAACCTTGAAGTTCAGTAAGCGCCAGCTTCGACAAATTAGCCCCTATCTAGTGATAGGGGCTTTTTATATTCTTGCTTTTTTTGCTATCGGTATTGATGGTGATTTCCCACTCAACGATGATTGGGCTTACGCTGAAGGCGTAAGGCATCTGTTGTTGGGCGAAGGTCTCGTTATGCCTACTGTTTGTGCAGCAGGCATAGCTCACGTTTGTCTCGGGGTGCTTACGACAAAATTACTTGGCTACTCGTGTATTAGTCTGCGAATTTATTCGTTTTTTATTACCGTTGTTGGAGCAATTGCTCTCTTCTTTTCTGCTTCTACCCTGCGAATTCCTCGTGCACAAGCTCTTTTCCTAACATTGCTTTATGCGGCAAATCCGATACTAATAAACATCGGTTTCAGTTTTATGAGCGATTCGACAGGGCTGGCTCTGAACCTCATTTTCCTTGCTTGTTTGTACCGTGGTTTGGAAAAGAAATCTTTAGAAATGATGTTGCTTGCCTTTTTGGTTCTTAGTCTAAGCGTTACAGTGCGACAATCCGCACTAATCTTCTTGGTGCTTGTACTGTTTTGTTTGTCAGATAGGTTTGAGGAAACTAGAAAAAAGATTCTTGTTTTTGTGATTGCACTTGTTTGTCCTTTAATAGCCGGCTGGGCGTGCGATCAGTGGCTGATAACAAGGCAGTTGGGCGAGAGTTTTTCGAATACCGACTATGATTTGGTACGGAAGGCTCATTCAGATGCGGTTTGCCAGTTTGTATTGTCAGCACCCACCACGATTTTGCCTACTATTAACGCTGTTGGGCATGTCTTTTGCTATTTGGTTCTTTTTTTGCTGCCTTGTTCCCCTGCTCTAATTGCTTTGGCTGTCCGGCGAAAAGGCGAATTGGTTGTTCCTTTGAAGGTAATTCTAGGTATCGTACTTCTGGTAATCCTTTCAGCCTTCACAACTATCAATTTCTATCATCAGACCATGCCATTTTCAGAGAATATTTTACGAATTACCACTGTTGGCGCTCAAGGCATTTTAGGAATTATCCGGCAACCGCTTCAGGCCCGAGAACGTATGATTCTTACAATTTTTTCTTTCGCAATGATCGTACCGCTGGCGGTGGCGCTCGTTTCCTTGTTGAGAGTTCTGATGAGGCGAGCCCTCGAGTGGAGAGTGGTCGTGCTCTTAGTTTCAGTTATAGTATGCATAGTCTTCCTTTCTCTCGAAACTATTGTTCGATGTACGGATCGCTATTATCTAATAGCATTGGGGCCAGTTCTATTGGCAATTGGTTTTATAGCCAAGCGCGCCAAACAGAATTTAGTGAGTCCGATTTCCATTAGTCTCCTTGTTGCTCTTGCCTTTTATTCAGTGGGCGCAAATCAAGAGTACCTTAGTTCAAATCGTGCTCGCTGGAAGGCTATTGAGTGGCTGGAGGCTCGCGGTGTTGAGGCCGCATCTTTCGACGGCGGATATGAATACAATGTCCTTCGAGATATTACAGTCTACAACAGTAAGTCTAGAGGTGAAGCGCCACGCGATTCTTGGCGATGGTGGCCTGTTAGGGGCGAGAGCTATCTAATTTCGTATTCGCCGGTTCCAGGTTACAGAGAAATTCACTTGGAGAAATACTATAGTCTTCTTGATAGGAAGGTTCGGAATGTCCAGGTTTTGGAACGCATTGACACCGTGCATTGAAACTGTTGATAGTGGTGAGCTTGAAATGAATATTCCAGAGTATTTTCGAAAGTATGATTTTGCAATCGCTTTTTTGTGGCTGGCTACTTTGTCTTTTCTGGCTTTCTCTGAGATCACCAAATCATCAGGTTTTTATTTGGATGACTGGTCTATGCTCAAGATCTTTTATTTCGGACCGACTGACTTTTGGGGGATGTCCAGGAATTACCTACTAAGTTGGCCACTTATCACGCTGAGACCGGTTCAAGCACCATTTCACGCAGCCATGTATTGCCTTTTTGGTATGGTGCCGTTTGGTTATCATGTGACCGCAGCCGTAATGGACGTTTTTTCGGCGGCGCTTTTCTACGTGATTGTGAAAGAGCTTTTTTATCGACGCGATGTTGCAATTATTGCTGCATCTCTAGCTCTAGTTGATCCTCGTCACGACACTACGCACAATTGGGTTTTGTGTTCCTCCGTTGCTCTGAGTCAGCTTCTTACTATGTTGAGTATTTGGCTTGCTGTAATTGGAAGTAAGCGCAATGATGTAAGACTAAAGCTTGTTTCCATGTTGCCTTTTGCGCTGATGGTATGGAATTATGAGACGTTCTTACCAATGGCACCACTTAACGCATTTATTCTATCTGATGGTGTTAGGCGATTCGATTGTGTACGTCGTTTTGTTCTGTGGGGCTCTTACTACTCGATTCCGGTTGTTCTATTGTTGGCTTTTCACAAGTTCTTGTTGCCACTTTTGGTTAAGCCTACTATTCATCAAGTCATTTTCGATATTAAGGAAATTTGCTCGACCATGTGGGATGGGCTGCTTATTCAAATCGCACCCAGTACTTTTTCTTTCTTCCTTCAACAGATCGCGCTCAATATGGCTGATTTGCCAACAAGGTCGCACGTAATTATTTGTGTTGCTATTGTGGTTTTATCGATTTATGCTTTGCTTTACTGGGGCAAGGATGAGCGTCAGTTGAAACCAGGTTTATTCCTAAGGATATCAGTCAGTGGCTTGGTTGTGATTGTTCTGTCTTATACGATATTCGGCCTAAACAAAGAATATCACCCGGGCATTTCAACTATCTTTAACAGAGTCAATACTGGTGGGGTCTGGGGTGGCGCTCTAATTGTTGCAGCAATCCTAGTGGCTATTGGTCAGTTGTTTAGAGTATCGATGGTGTTTCGATCAGTAGCCGTAGGCGCGGCTCTGTCTGCCCTTTTAGTTCTATATATTGCTGTAGGTTGGTGCTTCGATCGTCCCTGGATCTCTTCGTGGCGTACTCAGAAAAATATACAGAAAGTTCTCAGTGAGGACAAAACGCTATTGAAATCGGGTGATGCTGTTTTGTTACTTAATTGTCCCCGGTATGTCAATTGGACGCCCGTATTTGACGGTGTTTGGGACTTTGAGCGCATGGTTCAAATAACAAGAAACAACAGTTCTATTCTCGGTAATGTGGTTTCGGAGAGATTGAGCATAAATTCAACCACGTTGACGGACATTGCTCTCGGTAACGTGGTTGGAACTTATCCGCTTTGTTCAACTTACTTGTTGGCCCCAGCCAAAAGGACACTGCTCAAGGTGCGTGATGCGCACGCTTTTGTTGATGAAGTAGAGCAGAATGGTATGAAATTTGGCCTAGACCCTCTTTTGCCCGCTAGGTGGCGAGAATCGTTAAAGAAATAGTTGCCGGTTGGCTGTCCAGATTCTAACGCTTCCATAAGTGATAGATAAGTTTATTGTAAGAATCGGGCTTGTTTTCGGTATCTTGGAAAGGTAATTCGTAAATCACTTGATAAATGCCTAGAACTGTATTTACACTGTACTTTGATTCGCGCGAGTTTATATTTTCAACGAAGGATGCATGTATCCCTATGGTTCAAATGGTTACGAGCCCCGCGGCCGAGAAGAAGGCGCATAAAGAAGGCAATGATTTTTCTTTAGCAAATTCGCAGAACTTTCCATACGAGCTAGTTTCTGAAATTGATAATGAGCATTTCTGGTTTCGTGTTCGCAACGAGATACTGCTTCAGACAATCAAGAACAATTTGGACGATTGGAAGAAGGCTAGTTTTTTAGAGATCGGCTCAGGCTCTGCAACTGTTCTGGAGTTCTTAAGCAACAACGGAATGACTAATCTAGCTGGCTGCGATATCAATCCGTTGGCTATTGAATTGTCGAGACACCGGATGCCAAATACAACTTTTCATGCAACTTCATACGAAGATTTCGTATCGCAGGGCTACAAGAGCGATTCCATAGGCATGTTTGATTTCATTGAACACCTAGAGGATGACCTTCCACCCCTTAAAGTAGCTTATACAGTGCTCAACCAAGGCGGCAAACTTTTCATTTCTGTACCTGCTCATCAAGAACTTTATTCCAACGTCGATCGCTTGATGAATCATTATCGCCGATACAGCAAAGAGTCGCTTGAGAAGAGCTTGAGACAAGCAGGCTTTAAGACCGTCAAAATTCAATATGTGATGCAGACTATGTATCCGCTAATCGTTCTGAAGCGCTTCCTTGTTAAAACACCAATGCCGGAAACCCAAGAAGGTATTTTTGATACCTTAGTGAAGGAAGTGGATGCACCTGCTGCACCGATTAATGCTTTGCTGAAGTTGTGGTTGAGAGCTGAATACTATCTGCTACGTTCTTTGAATGTGCCATTTGGGGGGTCATTGATT
>LNEX01000075.1 GCA_001464165.1 bacterium Ga0077546 | reverse complement strand
TCCCGTTGCCTGAAGACACCACATTTTCTAGCTTTTCCCTTCATATAGATGGTAAGCCTGTGGAAGGCAAGATTTTGGCAGCTGAAGAAGCTCGACAACAGTATGAAGCTATTGTCAGGCAAATGGTCGATCCGGGCTTGCTTGAATACGCTGACTATAAGACAGTTCGCGCTCGAATTTTCCCTATTCCAGCCCATGGCACAAAAAAGGTTGAGTTGGAATATACACAGTTATTGAAAGCCGAAAGTGGGTTGATCAAGTATCGCTTTCCTCTTAAGAGTGATAGCGAGGCTGCTGGAGCGATCGACGATACAAGAATAACGGTGAGTATGAGCGGCAAGGTTAAGGCTGGCGATAGCCGAGAAAGCCTTAGAACAATCTGGTCGCCGTCTCACACTGTAGAGAGTCAGTTATTCGGCCAAGAACAGTGTGCCTGACAAAGACTTTCTCCTCTATTACAGCGTCTCGGATAAAGACATGGCCGCCAGTGTGCTAACCCACAAGCTAGAAGGCGAAGATGGATATTTTCTTTTGACTTTGTCTCCACCACTCAAATCTAGCCAAATAGTTGGCAAAGACATTGTCCTGGTAGCGGATACATCTGGTTCTATGCAGGGCGAGAAGATGGAGCAATGTAAGAAAGCCCTCAAGTATGTGGTTAATTCGCTTTCCCCAGCCGATCGCTTTGGTCTGGTTAACTTCAGCACAGATGCTGAGTCATTTAAGAGTTCGCTTGCGGCTGCTACACCTGAGAATAAAAAGGCGGCAGTGGCCTTTATTGATGATCTTGAAGCCCGTGGTGGTACTAATATTGGTGACGCCTTGCATACCGGCATTAGCTTGCTCAAAGAAGAAACTACTCGGCCTGCCTATCTAGTGATGATGACTGATGGTGAGCCTACTGTCGGTGAGACTGCTACTGCCAACATTTTGAAGATCGCGGCCAACAAGAAAGACATTCGTCTTTTCGATTTTGGAGTGGGCTATGACGTCAATACCCGTCTGCTAAATAGGCTGTCGGAATCACATCATGGTACTGCGCAGTATCTAGAACCAGGTGAAAATTTGGAGACAGCTTTGTCTTCGTTCTACGACAAAATCAAATCGCCGGTGCTTTCCGACGTAAATATTTCCTACAATGGCGTTACCGTGAAAGACACCTATCCGCGCCAAGTCAAGGATGTCTTCGCTGGCTCTCAGGTCCTACTATTGGGGCGCTATAAAGGTTCTGGTCAGGCCAATGTTGTGGTAAGTGGCAAAATTAATGGTGGGGTCAAATCTTTCACCTTCCCCCTTGGTTTTGAGGCTAGTCAAACAGGTCATAGCTTTTTGCCTAAGCTCTGGGCCATGCGTAGAATTGCCTATCTGACTGAAGTAGCTCAAGAAAATGGTAATACCAAAGAGGTGGTCGATGAAATCGTAGCCTTGTCGAAGAAGCACGGAATCATCTCGGCCTTTACTTCATTTTTGGCTACCGATCCCAACGAGAATCATCGTCTTGCAAATAACGTTCCGGCCGGCCGGCCGGTGCCAATGGCTGAAAACTGGCGCAGCTTTTCTGGTTTAGTTGGTAGAGCTGTTGGAGCTGGCGTGGTGAGAAAGGAGAGCGCAAGGTACTTCTCTAGCGTTGATACTCGACCCAGAGTTTCGAGATCTGCTTCAATGCCTGTAGCTCCTGCTGCCCAAGCACGGGCTGATGATAAAGATTTGCGCACAAACTGGGGGCATGAAAGTATAGACGAGACTCGTGATTCGCTCAGTGCAAAAATCGCAGCTGCTCCAGTTTCTGGTCGGCAGGCCGTGGAACGCGAGAAGAAAATGGCAGCAATGAAGAGCTTGTCGCTTGAGCAAAAAAATAGTGAGCTTGGAGTAAAAACAGTTGAAGAGAAGACCTTCTATCTAAGAAACGGTTACTGGACTGATAGTGAGTACAAGAGTGAGAAAGTTGATGAGGTGCAGTTTGGTAGCGAGCGCTATTTCGCCTTGACTCGCACTGTGCCTAACATGACTCGCTATCTTGCTCTTGGGAGACAGGTGATAGTTGTGATTAAAGGGCATGCCTATAAAATTGTCGCAGCTAAAGCCTTGCACTAAGCGCAGGCAAATTATAAGGAAGGGAGCGCGGAACAAAATTCCCCGCTCTCTTTCTCTTAGGAAGAAATGAAAGTTGCTTTCGGAAAATGTAAGATCTTGGATAAGAACGGGTTAATCGACAGGAAATAGATTAGTTATTGTTGATTTGAATGTCCGTTTATGAATATCTGAAAACCCTTTATTGCTCAGGCTTTGGCCTCTGAAAGTTAAACTCTGGCCTGTTCTTAGGCGTATGTCGAAGTTCTCTTCGAAAATCACTGAAAATATTATGCGCTAGTGTTGTAATGGGTTGCTATGATTTACCCAGAACAGCCCATTGCACGGGGAATTCGAGGCTACAAGTCTTAAACAAATGTATACGCTAGCAAAGCCGACTACTACTTTCCTTGACGCAGTCGTCACCCCTTCTGAGTTGAAGAAGCTCACCAGTGAAGAACTCAACAGTCTTGCTTGTGAAATCAGGCAAGAGATAATCACTGGTTTAGCCAAGACTGGCGGTCATCTAGCTTCAAATTTGGGTGTGGTTGAAATTACCATCGCCATGCATAAAGTCTTTAATTCGCCCGAGGATCTCTTTCTCTGGGACGTCGGACACCAGGCGTATGTGCACAAAATGCTTACTGGTCGGCGTGATCGATTCGATACATTGCGTCAGTTCAAAGGACTTAGTGGCTTTATTAATCCTTTAGAGAGCGAGCACGATGCATTTGTTGCAGGGCATAGCTCTACTTCTATTTCTTTGGCTGTGGGAATGGCCTTGGCTAAGGCTCATTTGCAGCAGAGTGGTAAAGTCGTCGCTGTCATTGGTGATGGTGGATTGACTGGCGGGATGGCTCTTGAGGCTATAAATCACCTCGGTCATATTCAAAAAGATGTGATCATTATTCTCAACGATAACGAAATGTCGATTTCGGAGAACGTCGGTGGTCTCACGAAGTATATGAAGCGCATCAAGGAGACGTTCTTCTACAAAGACATCAAGAAACAGATTGATTTCATTGAGAACAAGCTTGATCAAGCTAAGCTCAATCCTGCCGTTTGGGAACTAATTGAAATGGTGAAGAAGCAGGCGAAAGAGCGCTTTGACACCCCTGGGATCGTGTTTGAAAAGCTTGGAATAAACTATTCAGGGCCTGTCGATGGGCATGATGTTTCTGCTGTAATAAGCGCACTCACCAACGCTAAATCGAAATCAACCCCGCAGATTATTCATTTCATTACTCAGAAGGGCAAGGGTTATGCCCCCGCCGAGGCTGATTCTATAAAGTACCACGGTGTTCCAGCATTCGCTCTTGAGCCTGCTTTACCCGAATGCGTGGAGCCACTTGCTTCTGTCGCCAAGCCTAAAGCCAAGACATACTCTGATATTTTTACCCAGGCGTTGATTGATGTTGCCGCCATTGAGCCTAACTTGGTGGCTATCACTCCTGCTACAGCTGAGGGCAGCGGCATTGTCAAATTTGGCAAAGTTTACCCTGATCGCTTCTTTGATGTAGCGATATGCGAACAGCATGCTGTCACCATGGCTGGTGGCATGGCTAAGGCTGGTCTTAAGCCAGTGGTTTCAATTTATTCAACTTTCTTGCAGCGGGCAATGGATCAAGTCGTACATGACGTGGCGATCATGAACTTGCCGGTATTATTCGGTATTGACCGCGGTGGGTTAGTCGAAGACGGCGAAACGCACCAAGGTGTTTTCGATATTGCTTGGCTCCGCACGGTGCCTAATTTCCGAGTCTGGGCCCCGAAAGACGCACTTGAGTTGCGCAACATGGTTTACACCGCCATTAAGCAATCTTCTGGGCCGGTCGCAATTCGCTTCCCCCGAGAGAAGGCAATAGATGCAGCCGTTTTAGAGGGGGATGGTCAGCCGTTTATAGAGATGGACCCCGCTACATGGGAAGTGGTAGTTGAAGGTAATAAAGCTGCTGGTCTCTATGTGCTCGCTTCTGGCGCTATGGTTGAAACCGCTAAGCAGTCTCTTGGTGCTCTTTCTGAGGCTGGTTTGAAGCCTACACTGGTCAACGCCCGCAGTATCAAACCGCTTGATGAAAAGTTGCTGGCTTCCCTTTTGAGTCAGCCTGGAGCGAGGATTGTCACCATAGAAGAGGGCGTGCTTACTGGTGGGTTTGGCTCTGCGGTGTTGGAGTATGGGGCGAAATTGCGATTTAGCAAGCCCGGGGCAAAGTTAGCCGAAGTTGCTTGTATAGCTCTGCCTGATCAGTTTGTAGAGCATGGTGCTCGGCCAATATTGCTAGACCAAGCTGGGTTGTCTGTGGCCAAGATTACTCAAACAATGACAGAGTTCTTTAACGCTTAGCTGCTCGTGTAGCTAGATCTGCGGTCTTTGCATTTTGAGCATACGCTTGTCTTAGAGCGACTAGATTTTAAATCTCTCTTCGGCCTTCCATTGCTCTTGTGAGAGTGATTTCGTCTGCATACTCTAGGTCTGAACCCATGGGAAGACCAAAGGCAATGCGAGTGACTTTGATTGATAAAGGTTTGAGAAAACTGCTGATATAGAGCACCGTGGCGTCCCCTTCAATGGTGGGATTAATAGCCAGAATCACTTCTTTTGCTCCCTCATTGTGAGCCCGGTTAATTAGCTCTCGAATGTGCAGTTGTTCTGGACCGCGGCCTTCTAATGGGGAGATTAGTCCACTCAGGACATGATAATAGCCGCGATATTCGCGTGTTTTTTCTAAGGCGATAACATCGCGGCTATCGGCAACGACACATATTGTGCTGCTATCTCGTTTTTCATTTGTGCAAATCTCACAAGGGTCATTGGCCGATAAGTGAAAACACTTGCTGCAGTGTTTGACTTTGTTTTTGGCATCGACCACTATTTCGGCAAATTTTCCCACATCTTCAGTGTTCATATTGAGTACGAAAAAAGCCATGCGCTGGGCCGATTTCGGCCCAACGCCTGGAAACTTCTGAAACTCTTCAATCAACCGCGCCAGTGGCGGGGTAAAGTACATCAACTAGACCTGATTAGAACCCTAGACCTGGTGGAAGGCTAACACCTTTCATTGAATTGGCCATCTTCTTCTCGCCCATTTCTTGAGCTTTTTTGGTAGCGTCGTTAATTGCAGTGAGAATCAAGTCTTCGAGCATTCCCATATCGTTTACATCGACAGCCTCAGCTTGAATTTTGATTGCTTGAAACTGGAAGTTGCCGGCGCATACAACTTTGACTGCTCCGCCGCCAGCTGAGCCCTCTACCGTGGCTTTGGCTAGCTCATCTTGAGCTTTCAATAGCTCTTGCTGAGCCTTTTGCACAGAACGCATCATTTGATTGATATCGGGTTGCATCGTATTTCTCCAGTTTGGACATTTAGGAATTAAGTGAATTATCTCACCGAAGAGTGAAACGCACTGGCTTAGGCTAGTAATGGCTGCGGTAAATGTTTCTTAAGGCTTGTGTGTGTACCGCTTTGGATCCGCTTCTCACTATCTATACTTAATCCTTATATGGAAAGATCCTTCTCGGGGAAGCATGCGAGCTGTCAAGCCCTTGGCGCCGCGGCCCCATTAATCAGTTGGGAGTAGATTGATGCAAGACTTTGAAACTCAGGCGGATGACTCGGAAGCAACTAGCAGTGAAGAAGCAGTTCAGCGCTCTAAGGATGCTTTTCGAGATTTGTTAAAGCGTTTTATTTTGGTTATTTCATTTGGTCCAGGAGTTCTAGGATTTCTCTGGTTGGTTGGACGTATCGTTAGACGCTAGTGAGAGAAGTGAAAGAGCTAACTTGGAAATCACTTGAGAAGTTGAAAGATCCTGTTAAGGCTTTCTCTAATCGTTGTCCTCTTTATTACGAGCGATATGCTGGTAAAGAAGACGAGTTTGGCTACTCTCTTGAGACTTTTGCCAAGTGGGAACCGCTATTTCGCTTCCTCTATGAAGAATATTTCCAGGTGGAAATTCGCGGCATTGAGAATATTCCTGGAGATGGTCGGGCAATTCTGGTCGGCAATCATTCTGGTTTGTTGCCTCTTGATGGTGCGATGATCTCAATGGCCATGTGCAATCTGCATCAAAATCCTAGGCGCATTCGCTACCTGAGCACTGACTGGTTTTTCCACTTACCGGGGCTCTCTAATTGGGTGAAAGAAACGGGTCAGGTGCGGGCTACTAAGGATAATGCCCAAAAATTACTTGATGCTGAGGAGTTAGTGGGCATCTATCCGGAAGGGATAAGGGGCGTTGGCAAACCCTTTAATGAGCGCTATCGCGTGCTTGATTTCCACCCAGGATTTGTTCAGCTGGCAATTGCTACCCAGAGTCCGTTGATTCCTGTTGCCACCGTGGGCGGTGATGAGATTTTTCCTGAATTTGTCAATTTGCATAAAGTAGCGCGCTTTTTGCAGATGCCCTTCTTCCCTGTGACACTAGGCTTCCCTTGGCTTCCTGCGCCACTAATGTTTATGCCGTTACCTGTGCGTTGGATGATTAATATTCATAAACCCATCAACTTGGGTTATCCGGCTGAGAAAGCCAACGATCGCAAACTCGTAATGAAGCTTACTCGAGAAGTTCAATACGAGATTCAGCGCGATCTCAATAAGCTACTAAGAGAGCGTCGCTCAACCTTAACGGGGTGGGACGAAGCCGAACTGGATGGTGAATTGCCCAAACCGTGATTTAGCAACTTCTTTTTGTTTTGTATTTCAGTCGAGGATTTTATTGTGAGCCAGTTTCTATCAAACTACCGCGATTTTCTTAAGCAAGCTACCAAGAGCGATAAGTATCACGGTTTTGACGTGAGAGCCCTTGTTCGAGTGGAGCCGATGTTGAGCTTCCTCTTTCACGATTGGTGGAGAGTAGAATTTAATGGCTTGGAGAAGTTGCCTAAAGAAGGTTCAGCTCTAATTGTTGGCAATTCAGGAAGCTTCTTGCCTTGGCCAGCAACGATGTTGTTGTATGCTTTGATGTCATCTCGCGTTAATCCTCGCCGTGTTCATATCGTCGCCGATATGGATTGGATCAAGGACGAAAGGCTATTTGCTTCTTTCTTAGAACTAGGGTTTGTTCCATTTTCGTCGGCCAATATGAAACGACTCTTTGCTAAGGGTGAGCTGGTTGCCATATTCCCTGAAGGAGCTGCCGGTCTGGCTCGACCTTTCTCTGCCCGTGAACGTTTGATTGAGTTCGACTGGGTTAAGCTTTTGCCAGCCGTCGAAGAAGGTGTGCCAATTTTCCCCATTGCCACTCTCGGCTGCGATGAGGCAATTCCAGTGCTTACGAACTTGGATTCCATTGCGAAGATGCTTAATCTACCTTCGTTTCCAATTACGCCTTTCTTCCCGTGGCTGCCATTTCCGTTCAATCTGGCTTCACTTCCAACTAAATGGAATATGAGTATTCTCAAGCCACTTTCATATGAGAAGGCCGAGGACAGAGATTTGATTGAAGAAACCTCAATGAAGCAATCGCAATTCGCTGAAGGTGAGATTCAAGCTGAGTTGAATCGTCTGCTACGTCAGAGATGGCGTGCTAAATAAGGCTTAGAAGTCAGTCCGACATCGGTGCAGCTTTGATTCGAATGAGTCAGACCAACATCGGTTTAGCTTGATCCGAAACAGTTAGACCGACATCGGTTTAGCTTGGATCCGAAACAGTTAGACCGACATCGGTTTAGCTTGGATCCGAAACAGTCAGACCGACATCGGTTTAGCTTGGATCCGAATGAGTCAGACCGACATCGGTTTAGCTTGGATCCGAATGAGTCAGACCGACATCGGTTTAGCTTGGATTCGAATGAGTCAGACCGACATCGGTTTAGCTTGGATCCGAATGAGTCAGACCGACATCGGTCTAGCTTGGATTGGAATTGGTCAGATCAAGATAAGACAGACATCGCTCTAGCAACCCGATCGATTGAACTAATTTTCTTTTTGCGACGTCTATACATATGGGCTTGGAGGATTCGCTATGACAAATATATTAGTTGATTCACGATTTGACGAAGTTTGGATCTCATTTCAGAGAGACATAAAAAGTGATGATGACGCTGCTGATGCACTATATCAATCGCTGATTGATTCCAATCAGACGATTTGTGGCTGTTCTTTTCTTCATTTCAGCCATAAACGAGGGGCTCGCTTTTATACTTGCCGCTCGTGCAAATCGGATTTTTGGTTCACATCTGGCACCGCATTAGATGGTGTTGTGCGCCTCCGAGCTTGGCTTGCTGCAATCTTCTTCAAAGATCACGGCTTTGCCATTAGCGCTGCGCGTTTGTCACGACTTGTCGATGTTGCCCCAAGTACGGCCCAAAATATTCACAAAACATTGGCCCTGGTTATTTGCGACGAAATGCCTGATGCTGAGACTGTGTCAGCTAATTGGTTCAGTCAGATAATTTTCAAAAGGAGTCGACAGACACCGGCTGAATGTCACCCTAGAACAGAACTACTTGAACAGGCTAGTGCTTATGCACAAGACTTTTTCTCTGAATACTCATCAGGCCATTTAGATGACAACCCGCTTGCATCCAATTACAGAGAAATTGTGCGAGATTTAAACTCGGCTCCACCAAATCTCAAACTAGCTGTTGCGCAGTTTGTTGGTCTTATTTCTAGCGAATTTCATGGCATCAGTAAGAAGTGTTTGCAGCTTTATCTGGCTTCCTTTTGGTGCAGCTCTGACCGAGTTCGTTGGGCACCTGGAGTTCTGCTTCAGGCTTGTCTGAGGCATACACCGATTCGCTACGAGCAGATTCTAAACTTCATTTCTCCGTCTAGAGTGGTGATTGTGTTGCCGCCGTCTTAGGGACTAAATAGTCGTTTTCGTAGGCTCCTCAATTGGTTTATCGATTTTCATGGTTTCGAATTACTTTCCCTGGTAGAGCTAGCTGTCTAATTTGTTCTGTCAGTTGGTAATGCAGTTAGTCAACGGGATGTGCCTTGAGGCAGCGAACTGCTGGAGCGACTAAAGTCTATGATTCTGGATAATCAAAAACTTGTAAACCTTGAACCAAGTCTAGTATGTTTCAATCTAAGGCTGTTACATTCGCTTTCTGCAGAACTGTTGCTCCCTTTACTGCTACGGATACTGCTACGGATACTGCTACAGTTACTGTTCCTTGCTGGCGGTATTCAACCATCCTTCGCCTACTATCAAGATTACTTGCCGGCAAAAATGCTGTCAGCCAAACCAATTGCTCAGAAAGTTATTGCCCTAGATTTTGATCATGACTGGAAGGCTGAAGTACTGCCCGGTATTGTGGCGTCCAATTATGAGGGTCAATTCACTGTTTGCGGCCGCGATGGAAAAGGTAGCCCTTGGAAAATTTCTGAATCGGAGCCCCGAGATTTTGGAGGCTCTTGTTACATTGCAGACGTTGATGGTAACGGCAAGTTAGATATATTGTTTCATTTTCCCAACGCCTCATGCGGATATCCGTTTTCTAGTCTTGTTGTTTTATTCATTGATCAAAGTGGTCTCCCTCATCGAGAAGAGGTTGTCAGTCGCTTCTCCGCAGGCAAGAGTGGAGTTTCTGACATTGTAAGAGGGACCAGTGGGAAGGGTGCCTTGATATTGCAGCAGGATCTCGCTTACGGTACTTTCAATAATCGTGATTGTGGCTATTGGCGCTGGTCTGCATTGCTTGCTGAGAACTGTAAGCTCACAGTGGTGAAATCAGCATTCGATATAGAGTTGCCATGTTTTGTCTTCTTTACGACCAAGCCGAATCATCGACTCTCGCGCCACGGCGCAGCCTTAGAGTGCCAGTTTCGAAAGCATCAGTAGTGTTAGTGATTTCTCGTAGCGCCACCGAATAGGGTGGCGCTGCCATGGTCTCATTCCTTCCTTATAATTGAAGTTTAAACTTCCCTTTGCCGTTAGTATTCTTATGCCCTTGGGCATGATATTGAGAGTAACTCTAAAATGGTATCGATCTAGAAACCCTGCCCAGGCTCAGCCTCGGTGGGGTTTTTAGCTTCTGCAGCTTTCTTGCTTTTGCTAAACAAGAAGAAACAGCCTCTAAGTAAGGCTGTTTCTTTTTTGACTCATTATCTGCGTATTTCAGTATCAGTATTGACGATTAGGCCGTCCTAAGTTGAGATACTTCTCTTAGAATGCGGAATAAAGTAACCTGTGCCCGGTGCGCGACATACGGATTCTCATCTTCTGCCAAAACTCTTAGCACCGCAATTGGTATCGTATAACTTTCGGCAATTCGGTGACGCACATCGGGGTTTTGATCCCTTGCTAGCTTCCAGATGGTTTTGATTGATGTGTTGATGTTTTCCCCAACTGCGGCGCGCACTTGAGCGTCTTCGTGGGTGGCGAGTCGCGCCAAGGTTGTGCTGTGAGTTCTCGGATTTTCAGCAATACGTTCGAGCAATTGGAGATTCGCATTGCGTGTGAGGTGTTCCAGCACTGGTGGTGGCGTGTTTGGATTGATGGCCAATAGCCAACGAATCTTAGCTGCTTCTAAGGCTGCCTGAGTATTTAACTGTCTTTCGCCAGTTTTCTTCTTCGTTTTCGTCACGCCTTGTTCCGGTTGATAATCGCTTTCGCGGTTGCACAGTAACACTTTGAGCGCCTCCTTGATCTGCTTATCTGGTTGGTCCCAATGAAAGGAGTAGAGAAATGAAAGGTCGTACTCTTCATTAGACTTGCTCTCGCCTCGTTTGACCGTTTTGAATAGATCGGAGAGAGCGGCGCCAGCGAGCTGGCTGGTAAGGTTTGGAAGCGATTTAATTCCCTGGACATCAGGGTGCTTTTTCTTCATCCTGATTGAGTTCCTGTAGTAGCACGGGAGAGGTGCCTACTTCTATTATTCACGGCACAACGATCCTGCGTTTGCGGGATTCCCTATATATCAGTATAGGTTTTGCTAGGTTTCCCCTAAATTTGCAGTAAAAAGCGGACTAGGCAGTGCCATTCGTCCTCTTTGTGAGGCGTTTCGAGGCTTCTCGGTGCTAGTCAGGGTTTGAATGAATTGCCTAAAGCCTCGATTGGCTGCTCCGTGGTAGTACTGGTGATAGAAATCACATTCGTTTCAGAACTTCTGGCATCCTGACAAATTAGGGTGAGAGTCTGTTATGCTCGGCAGGAGCTATATGGATTGTTATCTTCACTGAATAGGCTGCGCAGAGCGATTGGGCCGGTGGTATTTTTAGCCAGAGAAAAACGCAAGTCGACATCGTTGTATCGAGCCATTTCTAAAAGACCGCAGCGTGAAGTGCTGCGGTTTTTGGCCACAGCCAATTTGATTTCTATGCAAGAACTCTTGCTTGAAATGACAAGGTCATCGGAACTGGAGTAAGGCTGTTGGCCGCAATATAATCTGAGCTGAACGGTCTTTTCTCGATAGATTTTTCACTGGTGGCACTGAGGCAT
>LNEX01000074.1 GCA_001464165.1 bacterium Ga0077546 | reverse complement strand
CGCATCCAGGCGCCAACTTAGCAACTACCAAAATTTTACTTGTCATATCAATCGCTTTCGTCATCCTTTAAGCTGATTATGAACCTTGCAGCATAGCCAGCGCCGTACACTTGCCAGAGCTTTGTACGAAATGATGCCTAGCAAGCAACAAATATGGTACTGTCAAAATTCAGGAAACAAATCGACACTAAGAACCGACATGGCTAGGCTTCGAATAGCATCAATATTGTTTTTGCTACTAGCAGCCTCAATGCTGCCAGCAAGCGCAGAAACCTCTTTGTTAGAAGCCAGCAAAACCTCCACTGAAAATCAGGTTGTGGCGCCTTCTTTCAGTGATACAGAGCAGAGAATAAGAGCCTACGACCGCCAGATCTTCCTCGAGCTAGTAAATCTAGCAGAATACAACTTACGCTATCAACAAACTGTCAATCACTATGCCCGCTGGCGAAAGGTATTTTATCCAGCAGCTCAAGAAGCCGCCTATGCATGCTTTCTGGGATTCAGCACTAGTGACATAAGCCAAAGAATAAATGGCTGGGATAACCCCGGCCTGATTTCACAGAGCACCAGCAAGAGAGCACTGTCTGCAGCCACAGTTGGTACTCTTATTGGCGCCACCAGCTCAATAATAGAGCTAGCAGCCAATGGTGTCGAGGCCCGGAGAGCCAAACAAAAAGGTTTTTCTAACCGCCAGTCAGTAGATTTCGTGCAAGCCACAGTAAAGCGAGTAAACGAAATGCTTGCCAGTCGACACGCCTTAATGGAACAGAGCGACATCACTGGCCCTCACCGCGAGCTACTAGAACTTAAAGAAGAACTACTCAATTACCAAAGAGATAGACTCGTCTTTCAATTCAAGCGATGGAATGTTCATGCAAAAGGTTACACTTGGTACCGGAACACCTTCTACGTCATTAACGCCAGCGTAAATTTTGGCAGATTCAGCTCCACAATGCTCGGTTTCAAATCATTTTCGGACCGTCGTTACTCTGGTGGCAATGGTCCGGTCCAAATAACCTCCGCCTTTTTGGCAGGACTTGGACCAATAACGAGCAAAGCTGTAGGAAGCTGCATAGAACGCAGGCAAGAGCGCAACCTTAACGAAAAGCTTCCGCTATCAAACTGCCTTTCGGACCAAGAGGCGAAGAGCAAATTTGAGCGGCTTGCAAATCTACTGGCAAACAGCGAGACACACAGCAGACACGCTAAAACTGTGGCAGAATTGATTAATCTAAGAGAAGAGAAGCTCGGCCTTGACAGGCTGATCTTCCATGAGCAACGAACTATCGATCGCATCAGAAAGGTAGCTGGTCAACAAGCTATCACGGCCCCTTTAATCTCGTCACTAGGTGCTACTTCAGGCATACTAAGCACAATTGGATACCACGCCTACCGGCAACAACCGATTATCAGTAATCGATTAGGGGTCGCCGGTAGCGCCTGTGTCATACCGGCAGAAGTTATCGCACTAACAGCCACCCCAGCAGCTGCCATCAAAACGCATCTCTATGAACGCGACTTAAAGAGAAAAGGAGAACACCCTGAGCAGCTCCTGGCAAAACGGCTAAAAGACCTAGAGACGCTAAAAGGAATGGTAATCGAAGGCTGGCAATAACGCCACCATATTTAGGGACAAAGACATTACACCATTTGAGAGGGAAGTATGGGTTTATTAGCCAATCTGTTTAAAAGGAAGTCGCTGCCGAAAAAAAAGGTCGACTCGTCGCTAAAAATGCTAGATATGCTCAAAGCTAAACGTGGAGATGATATTGGCAAATATCTCGACATGATGTATGACCCGCGAAAAATTCCGCCACCATCGGCGCCACCAACTATTGAAGACTTAGATGAACCCGAGCCAGATCAATCAGCCTATTCGCCGCCGCTTGAGACAATGACTTATCAAAGAGAATATGACGGCCAAGAGTGCGCCGATCTGGCAGACTCGGAAGACCCAATTGAAAGCAGCATCAATCAGTTCTTTGACGTCTTTGCTGGCCAAGCCAACTTATACAACGAGACAGTAAATAGCCTTGAGCTGGTCATCGGCATCCAACGGCCGCTACATAGCAATGAATTTTTCCCCGCCGATAGTAAAGAACCGGTTCTCACCGCCTGCCTACACACAGCACACTGGGGGCTATTCTTCTTTGGCTATGGCAACACTATTGATCTTTACTTACTGCCCTACGAAGAGAGTGAGGCTCTATCATTTAACGAGGTGCACAACGACACTTGCAAGCCGCATCTGACCTTCACCATGAGTGAAGACAGCAATGGTCGGCAGTGGTTCGTGGACGGCAAAGCGCTCCGGCGCGAGGGCATCCCCGACCTGGCCAGTGAATTGCTAGGCGACCTTGTTCATGCAGCCGCGAGCACAAAAGGCGAAAATTAGCTGATCCGGCTATAAATATAAAACCCCGACCAGAGCCGGGGCTTTATATTTTTGTGATTGTGCCAGTCAGTGGCAAATTAAGGGTTGAAATGATGAATGTCTCCAGGCTTTCTCAACATCTTGTTAACTTCATCCAAGTGCAATTCTTCGCCCATAATCATTTCACGCGCATATTCTTCAAGCAGAACAGATTTGCCTTCTGAAGCGTGGAGAAGTTCATAATATGCAGCGATGGCAGTCTTCTCGTGCTCTAAGCTCTCGCGCAAAATATCACCCAGGTCGTGCTTCTCAGTCTCAAGCAATGGCCCAATCTTCAGGGATGGGTGGCCGCCTAACAAAGTCACAAGTTCACCGGCCTTGTGGGCATGCATCAGACTCTCATTAGAGTTTGCCTTAAGCCAGCTGACGATAGGAATGCGGTTATAACCGTAGACCATAAGAGAATAGTGGGTGTAGCGGACAACGCCAGCTAACTCCAACTCCATAATCTTATTGAGAATGTCTATCGCTTTCAGCTTGTCCTTGTCATCCATGGTGCTCAATCTCCTCTAGTTGCAGATATAACTCTAGCCGATTGAAAACTAAGATTCCTCTTCTCATTGCGAGAATTAAGCGTTTCAGTGGACAGTAGCAGCCTGGCAGCTTCCAGCCTGGTAACCATCGTGCCCCTGATCGCCAGAAGTCAAGCAGTCACGCCGACTGCAAGGCCGAAATGATTTGCTGCACATTTGGCCGCTCGCTAATATCGCTACTAGTCAATGCCAACAAGAGGTGGTTTAGATTACCAGATATTGGTATCCCTTCAGCTCGCAGATCTAACTGTGTCAATGGCCGGGGATCTCGCCCAGTCAGAAGAAAATAGATAGTGCCAGCCATACTGTAATAGTCACTAGCGGCAACAGCTTTGCCTTGGATTTGTTCCGGTGGCATGTAGTGATGCCTACCGATGATTGTTCCGGTCGCACCGGCAAGAAACTCCATCGCAGCATTGAAGTCGACTAAAGCAAGAAATTTGTTTGACCTGATTATGAGATTGTCCGGTGTAAAATCCCGGTGCACCAGGGGCGGTTGCTGCAAGTGAAGATAGCTGAGAATCTCAGCCATTTGCAAAGCCAATTCTTTCACTTCGGCCTCTCTCATGGGCCCGTTGTCGATCACAGCCTGACGCAGAGTTGAACCGGGAATTTTTTCCAAAACAATATAATGACGCTCGTTCTCGACAAAAGTATCAAGCAAGCGGCAAACTTGCGGATGCTGAATCTTAGCTAGAAGAGTAGTCTCTCGATTCATGTGCTCTAAGAGAGAAGTCTTAACTGCCTCACTGTCAAGCTGCTTAATTGCCAGCTCCTTAATAACGACCTGTTCTCCCCGTGTGCTCACTGCGTTATAGACAGCAGAAAAGCCACCAAAGCCAAGTTGGCTAGTAATTTCAAAACGCCGATTTTGCAGTTTTGTACCGGCTGGCAATGGTCTAAAAGTAGCCAAACTAAAACGCCGACTTAGTTCATCATTCCATAGTGCCGTGTAACTCTTTAACCCCTGCCTCACCAATGCCTGGCTCAGATAGCCTCGCAAGTCTACAAAATTTCCACTTATTGCAGACTGTGGTGCCCACATTTCTAAGGCTACCAACAGCTTTTCAATATCTTGATGCAACATAGTTTTCAGAGCAATGCGAGTGCTACTTCCATCTTTAAATGTCAAAACTAATGAATCGCTATCCTCCAATTCTGGACCGTCATTCCAATATATAAAGGCATTTTTTAGTTCTTCCCAACGGCGCCAGCGCCGCCCCTTCAACTGCAAAATCGTAGCGAACGGAAATATGACACCACCAGAGGTGATAATCAGTGGCTGTATTTGTGCCAGATAAGAGTCGCGAATTTTACCAACTTTGGACCACAAAGAAAAAGTTCCGAAGCCAAAGAAGACGACGGCAATGACTATCAATTTCACTCCACTGGCAACATTCAAGGAGGTACCATATAAAAAAATCATTACGGACACAAGCAATAGAGCAATCGTGCACAAAATTAAAGCGACTTGCGTGATCGTGTGAAGCCGCTCGATTTTCTCAATCGGGGCAGGGTGATAGTTAAGCTTACTTAGATTAGTTTGGTTATTCATCTATCGATGCTCTCATCGAAGACTGAATCAGAGCAACAATCTCCTCGACTGACTGAAACCTATCTTGGGATAGTTGAGCACGACATTTAAAAACTATCTCGGCAAGCAAGGGCGAATCTGGCTCAGTCAACAATAAGTTGGTCTGCTCAAGAGCCACCGGATCGCAGCCAGTCAGCAAATATTGCAATGTGCCACCAAGGGCATAAATATCTGACTGCACACAAGTTTCACCACGAAACTGTTCCGGCGGCATATAGGCTGGCTTACCGGCCGGTGGTAAGCCAGCCACTGCACCACTGGGCTCGGCAATAGTAAAATCGATTAGAGTGAGCTTCTGTTGCCCATCAATAATAAGATTGTCGGGGGTAAAGTCGCGATGAACAATGGCCGGAGTGGAACTATGCAAATACCCAAGAATCTCGCACATTTGCAAAGTCAAATCTTGCACTAGTGCAGTCGGCAAGCTCCCCCGAACTGAGTGATACTGTCTGAGATTTTTTCCACTTATTCTCTTGAGCACAAGAAAAGCACAGCTGGAAGTACTAAACCAATCAACAAACTGCACAATTTGCGCATGATTGATTCGCTGCAATACCATAGCCTCAGCTTCGAGCTGCTGAAGGGCAATGTCTTTCAAATGCTTTCCTTGATACACAGGCAGTAGATATGCCTTTACAACAACTTCCGCTTGCGTTGTTTGGTCGTAGCAAAGATAGGCGTGCCCCTGTCCACCAGAAGCCAATTTCGACTTAACTAAATAGCGACCAGCGGCCAAGGTCTGACCATCTGGTATCTCTTGTAGTGACTCTGCCTCTGGTGCCGACGATAGACTATCGAGCCAAAGCTCAGTAAAGGACGTATCAGCACTGGGTAGAGTAAGGGCTTTGGCAATACCATCATCAATGCTGATATGTTTTGCAAAATTAGTAAGCGCATGGGAAATTATCATCCAATTCTCATGAGTATGGATGGCGGTGAGCTTTATGCAAATAGGCTCCTTCATCTGTGTGCCAGAAATGACTATGGTCTGTTTTGCC
>LNEX01000073.1 GCA_001464165.1 bacterium Ga0077546 | reverse complement strand
TCGACCGTTGCACCCGGGTACTTAGCCAAAGCTATAGCTTCAGCCTTCTCGCAACTTATAGCCGCCTTTTTAGTGAGACTTCCAGCGTCACCTTCTGCAAAAACTGGCAAAATAGCTACACATGAAAGAATTGACAAAAAAATGAAAGTAAAAACGCTGTTGGCCAACAAACTAAGCATTTCAAAAGCTCCAGCAGGTAACTGCGCAGTTATAGCATTTAGAGTGTTTGATTTCAGAGCACCTTGGGAACGTCTAAAGCGTTGTAAAAGCAGTTTTTTAGTGACTGACTTAAGTAACCAAGGAGCTTTGTGCGACCGGCAATAATTATTCCTGTGGTTTTAATACTTCTGGCTACAGTAGTGGTGGCATTGCCTTTGCTGTTGAGTAAACCAGAGGATATAAAAGCGCCAACTTCAAGTATTGGAGTGGTTGGTTTGCAGTATGCCTTTCTCGACAAAGAGTATCCTGTAGTGACAAGAGTAATTGAAGAATCACCGGCCGCGCTAGCTGGAGTCGCCAAAGACGATCTTCTGTTGTCTGTAGCTCACAAAAACGCCTCCATGCTTGGTGACTATGACATTCACCAAGAACTATGCGGCGAGCCAAACTCTTCAGTACAAGTAACGCTAAAGACCTCGGACGGCTCAATTATAGAGCGCAATCTAATGCGTATTCAAACTTCTGACCTACCCAAAGAAGCTGATGTCAACTACCTCAATGAGCAATCGCAGTTAAGCAAAGAGGATTTTCTCTTACGACGTGATGCTTTAGCAAGAGCAGATGATTTCTCATACACCAGTCTGATTATGCACAAATTGCATTCTGGGCCAATGGTACTTGAATTCTTCGCTAATGAAACAGGAGAAAACCAAGATCTTGAGACCGCCATAGAACGATTCAACAAAAAAGACTCTGCAGAAAAAAACAGTCAGCATATTCAAATTACAAAAATTAGCTGCGATGTTACAGACGCCACTTACAAAGACTTGGCTGAACATTTCAAAGTTACGGCTGCACCCACGTATGTCTTTATTCCTGGCAATCGTGGCGTGATTTTGGCACGAAATGTTGAGCGCGGCCCGCTCAGCGCACAGCAAATTAAGATCAAGCTAGCTGACTTGCTCTATGAAGCAAGACAACCAATTCCTCAAATTCATACGGCACCGGCTGTGGTCGGACCAGAAATAGAAGATCAGAACCAGTCTTATACACCGCTGTCGAAGTCGAGAAAACCACGCTAAGAACTCGCCAATTTCAAATTTCCAAGCAATCAACCAGACGGGGGATGCCTAATCTGGACAAGACTGTCAAGATTGAAACAAGATCGTTAAACAAAAAAAGAATACAACTGGAGAGTCAGAAAACATGCGCGACTGGCTGCGAACAGACAGAACGCCTGCTGGTCAATCACTGGCAGAGGGCGCAGCCGTAATGGCACTAATGCTCCCCCTGTTTATTGTGATTATTTTCGTCGGTGGCGAAGTTGTCCAAGCCTATCTCATTAAGAATGTGCTTACCCAGGCCGCAAGCAAAGCAGCACGGGACATGTCAATTGACTACTGGCAAGACAAAGCTATAGCACATAGTCGTTTGCAACAGAATGCACTTGTGTTTGATCACATTCGCAACGCGACTTTCGATACAACCGCTGAGCCGCCTACCGTCACTGTAACTGTCACCTACTGCGGTGGCTTATACGGTCTAGTTCCATTTCCACAACCCGACCCACTCGGTCTCGGTGCCTATTTCAAGTTGTCGTCATCTACCATCCACGCGCTGGAGTAGGACCAATGAGAAATTTGCGCAGTAGAAATGGTCAACTCTCAATTCTAGTTCTTGTGTTTCTAGTTGCGGCTCTCATTGCCATTGGAGCATTGGGCGTCGACATTGCTCACATTGTCTGCACAACTGAAGAGCTTCAAACAGCTGTCGATGCCGGTGCTCTTGCAGGGGGGCCACACTTATCTGAAGCAGATAAGACTCGAGCCGTTGCCGAAGCTTTGACCATCACCGCAAGCAACAGAGCAGACGGTTCAATGGTCTCGAACAATGTGCCAGATACGATCGTAACGGTATCAACCACTGACGCCACCACCAATTCAGGAGGAACGGTCACTGTCAGCGCTCAAAAGAAGATAACTCACTTGTTCGCCAAGCTATTTGGCCGTCGCACTGACGTTGTTTATGCAAGTGCCACCGCTGGTGGCATAGGGCAAGTAACTCAAATACCAGCAGGTAGAGCCTTTCCCATTGCCATCAGCATTGATGCTGTAACTCAAGTCGGCGGTGTACAGGCTCCACTGATGAGCTGCCAACCTGGTCAAGTCTTCACTCTCTACTTGGATAACAAAGAGGATAAGAACGCCGCCTTCACTTCGTTTACGTCTGGCTCAGCGAATGTACAGTACTTTAGCGAGGCAATGAGCGAAGCCTTGGGTCTCACTCATTCAGACCCAGCGGTAATTCCCTCAATATCGGTAGGCAGTGTAATAAATCTCAACAACGGCGAAGGTGGCTATCAGCTAATGAGCCACCAATTCTATTCCAATATCATGGCTGAACCTTACATACTGCTTCCGCTGATTCAAGGCGCACCACCTCTAAATCAATCTTCTATGGTAATTGGTTTTGTCGCTCTAAAGATAACTGGAATCAGTAAGCGAAACGGAGTCGCTTCGATGAGCGGAATTATTGTTAAACCTGCCATTCTTGGCCGCTCTGGTGACACACCTGGAGGAGTTTACAGTGCAGCCCTTAGCACCCTTTCGCCCACAACAGTGAGACTGATCCGCTGAGGTGTTAACAACCATAAGCTCGTTGATAAAGTATCTCGGCCTCTTTGTGCGATCCAAGATCGCTGTACAAATCGGCTAGCTGTTTAGCAACGAATCCTACAGCGGGATGATCAAGGCCCAGAGTCTGTTCACTTAGCCGCAAAACACGATTAGTGGTGTATGCAGCAGCTCCGAGTTTTGACTGAGCATAGTAAATCTTTGAAAGCTTTAGCATTGCTCTCAACACCTCAGCCTTTGTGAAAGATTCACAGTTCTGTTTAATTCGAAGCGAGCGCAAACTGGCTTCTTCAGCCTGTTCGTATCGATTCAGTCTTAGAAAAGTTTCGGCTAGCAAGTCTAAAGTAGTAGAAAAACACTGCTCGGCATTTTCACAGTCATGAGCCTCTAAAAGAGCAGTCTGAAAAAATACAGCAGCATCTTCTAGTCGATTTTCTTGCTGCGCCAATTCACCGGCCTCAACAAAAGCTTGCCAAGCATTTTTCAAAAATTGCGACATGAATCCTCCCTCAACTGAGGTCAGTGAACTAGAAAGATAGTAAGGGTTGCCATTTCACAAAGTGAGATTTCATTTTGCCTCTTCAAGTGTGGCGAAGTAGTGGCAATTTTCGAAAATTAAGTTTTCGGGGCTAACTGCCTTTCAACAAATTGATGCTTACTGTAGCCAGGTCTGATTGAGGAAACTTGCAAAAATGCGCAGGGTCTGGGTGGAGGCCAGCCTCGGCAGCGATATGGTTACAAACGTCCACTTCCATAATGTATTGATCTGAGTACCCGTGGGTAGCATCGTATGCGGTGGCTGATGTGAGGCCGATATTGGCTGCAGCAAGCTGGGGAGAGAGAGTGTGCAGTTCAATCACCAAAAGTCCAAAGCGGTGAACGAATGGCTGCCAACGGCGGAAATGTTCTAGCAGGCCGGCCTCTACATCGTTGTTGTTCAATCGTCTGCCCCGATAGCAGAAAGCTCCGGTAGACTGACTAATCCTGGCTAGTGGGTGAGCAGGTGGCTCCCATGGTCGGTTGTGGTCAAGAAAAGTGCGCACATTGAGCAGGTCTTCCAGCGCTATGCCATAGTTGTCGCTGAGGTCACGGGCCAAGAGATCGGGTCGCCCAATGTCGCCCCAAGTGACTTTCGCCCAGATGTCTGCCTTAGAAAGATTGGCGCGAGTGACGCGCAGGGCGACTTCATTGTAGTCGGCACCAACCAATAACAATGGATAATCTTCCAGCATCTTACCGCGCAGCGTGCGCTGGGAGATTACCTCGAAAATATGCTGCAAAAATGCGCCATTGCCACAGCCCATGTCGACTATGCCCTTTGGCTGCTCGTCGAGAGGTCCGTTAAATAGCTCAATAATTATCTCGTCTATCTTTTTGAAATAACTCATAT
>LNEX01000072.1 GCA_001464165.1 bacterium Ga0077546 | reverse complement strand
TGGTGGCAGGTAATGTGATTGTGGTATCAGGTGAGGTTACTGTCACCTGGTCGCCGACCTGGGCCAGTGAAGATTTTGCTTGGACATGGTTGCTATGACCGACGCTCGCCAAGATGATCATTAGCGAGCCTAGATAGGTACCAATTTTTGCTAGTGCCATGTATCCCTCTGGAATTTCTCTAAGCTTAAGTGAAAAGTGCTTAAAACAGAACTTCCCCCTCGTTGGACGAAGGGGAAGACATGTTGTGGTGGATTAGGTAAGGAGGAGGCGGCAACAAGCAGGAAACCCGCCTGTGCTTCGTAATTTCAATCATACCAGCGAGACTTAACTGAAGCTGTTAAAAAACTTGAAGAAGGACTTTGCAATGGCCGCGGGGCGAGAACCTTAGATTTCTTTAACAACGGCCTCTGGCATAACTATGAGTTTGTCCACGGAGAAGTTGCTTGGCTTGGTGCTTGACTACTTCTGCCTGGATAGAGGAAATCGAGAGCGCCGAGGCCGAGATCTGAGTTTAGAGATTCAGACGGTGTAGGCATACCGGCAAGGGGATCGCCATAAGGCACATACGGAGTTTCGACTACTGGTTTAGCAGGCGGAGTTATACGAATATTTGAAGGGCAAAATACATAAACTTGTTCGCTTAGCTTGTGGAAATCTCCGTCTAGTGCAGCAGAAGCACCAGCGACAAAATCAACTAATCGACTAGCGTCTAGTTTTTTCATATTCTCTAGGGAAATTGTGGTGGCAGCGCGCGAGCGCAAGCATTCAACAATTTCGAGAGCTTCTTCAAATGATACTGGGCTGAATATTGAAATTTGGGTGCCTAATCTGGTTGGTGCGTTCTGGCGAACGGAACCCAATGCCATCATGCGACGATCTTGCAGGGCTGGGAAGAGATCGATCT
Source organism: bacterium Ga0077546 (assembly GCA_001464165.1). The sequence continues at coordinate 4,479 of LNEX01000072.1, read as the reverse complement.
CTCTTTTGCCAGACTTGGTCTCGTTAGCAAATATAGGTTTATCCTGTGGGCTGTCTCTATAGTCGTCAACCATGGCTTTCCCTTTTTTATGCTTGGAAATAAATACTGATTGCTATCAATTTTAGTCATTTCTCCAAAATGCGCAAGAGGCACCACAAATGGTGACCACTGGATAGAGATGTGCAAATTGCTATTTTTTGTATATTCACCGCTGGCGGTTATAAAGGTGTATCAGGTAGATAAAGAGATGCAAGAAGCTCACAGGTGCGCATGTCATCGAAAATAGTAACCTTAATGTTGTTATTGGAACCAGCAAAAATGACTACCTCGTGGCCAAAATGTTCCAAAATCGCCGCATCATCAGTAACACCAATACCACGGGCCGCTGCCTCTTGGTGACACTGCAAAAGTAAGCCGAAAGGTGCTGCCTGTGGGGTTTGCACGGCGAACAAATGCTCTCGGTTAATTGTCTGGCAAATTTTATCTTGCTCCACTCTTTTTAAGGTATCAGAAACTGGAGTGGCAATCGTGCAGGCACCTCTAGCGGTGACTGTTTCTATGGCATCGTTGATTGTTTTGTCTGAAATGAAAGGCCTAGCGGCATCGTGCACCAAAACAAAGTCAGGCTTGCCAAGTTCTGATAGCTTTTCTAATCCTTTATATACAGATTCTTGCCTGGTGCTACCGCCGGCAATGACTGATATTCGCGACGCAACCTGAGCGGGAAATAGATCTTCTAGTTCTCGACTAATCTCGTTGATGAAATAGGCCGGGACGGTCACTACTATGTTTGTAAGATTGCCGTTCTTATATAGCCTAGATAGCGACCATGTATACAATCGATATCCATTGAGTGGCTGAAACTGTTTAGGCTCGCCAATAGTATCTGCTCGAACTTCTAGTTCTGCTTGCTTAGCTTGACGAGCGAATCTGCTACCAGCTCCACCCGCTACTAAGACAGCGCTATAAGAAAACTGTCTTACATCTGCTACAGGCTGCAATTATTTGACCCTAAGACGTATCTCTAGCTAATATCCGGTAATTGGTACTTCTTGTGCCGGCATTACTGAAAGAGACTCTACTTCAGATTGAGTTTTATCAGTGTCCGGTGCGGCGTCATAAACATGATTGTCACCATCTACAGCAGCTTGAATCTGCGCTTCTGTATCAGCGTCAAGGCCACTATTTGCTACGGGAGCATCAAATAGTTCTAGCTGTACATCTTTTTGTAGTGAAACTTGCTCTTCTTCTGGACGATCTTTATTGGTGGCAGTTTCTAGCTGATGCCGCCAGGTCTGGCCGTCTTTGGATAGCCTGAAGTATTCTTGGAATTTCTTAGTGGTTGTAAGCAAGGGTGACCGACCATCTTCACGACGATGAATTAACTCACGGGCAATTAATTCCTTGATGTGGTCGTAAGCACCGGCTCCGCGCAACTTAATTACTTCAGATTGTGCCACTGGCTGCTTGATAGCAATTGCTGAAAGTGTTCTCACCAACGAAGTTGGCAATTCAAATGGTGCAAACTCATCAACGAGCCCAGAGAACTCGTCTTTGACCTGTAGCATATAGCCGTCTTCATCAGCAATTTCGAGGGCGCTATTGCGATTCTCGTAGTCGTTGATTAACTCAAGCATAGCTTTGCGAATGTCTTGCACATCTTGATTAAGGGTGCGAGCAATAACCGCAGCTTTGATGGGCTTATCGGTTAAAAACAGAAGTGCTTCTATGTGATTTTTTAGGCTCATGGCGCTGTCAGCTCTCTGTGATGGTACTACTGCTAGTGCTATTGCTATCGATAGAGCTATTGCTAGCGGAAACAGCAGTGCTAGATGGACCGACTGGTAGAGTCAAGAATAACGGTCCGTAGAAAGTCTCTTGCTCTAGATCTATCTTACCTGCATTTGACAAAAATAGTGCTGCTAAAAATACTTCAACCCAGTCTTGCTTTACAGACAATTTTAGAACTAAATCAAAAACTTCTATACCCTGCCCACTGAGCATGTTTTGAATGATCCACTGTTCAATCAATTCAATCGATTCTTGTATGTCTTCATCGTGCGCAAGCATGATGATCTGAAAGATCGATGGTTGCTTTCGGCTTCTTCTGTTGTCTTGTCTTTTCGACTTTTTCAGCTTCGCGTAGAGCAGCGATCAGCTGTTCGAGAGTTACTTTACGTTCGCGAACTTGGGTCTTCTTTCTCTGTGCTCGTCTAACAATCGCTCCTTCTAAGTCTTTGAAGGTAAGCTGTCTACCAACTTCTTGTTTGTTCGAGTCATAGAGAATCGGACCGCCTTCATCATCAAAATCAAGAAAGTCGTCAGCAATCGGATTTAGGCTGCTATTAGCTAAAGATAATAGTGCTTCTGCTTTCATGCGTAAAAGTACAGCCGCATGGAAAATTACTTTGCCACTGAGGCGCAAGCTCTCTTTAGGGTTAGCTGCAATGGCTTTAAGGAATTTATCGCAGACGTCGATGATATCAACGTTCTTTGGATCGATTTCGCCTTTTTCTGCCATCTTCACCAGAATCTCAATACCTGAGTCTGGTTCGCTCTTGAAGGCATAATCGTTGCCGGCGCGAATGACGTCGGTAGATTCTGGCTGCATCAAGTCGGTGCCAAGACCAGCCGCAAGTGGCGCTAAAGCTGGATCAGCAAGGAGTTCACCAGTTAATTCTGCTGGCATTTGAGCAAGAATTTCAGCTCTGGTTAAAGGAGCAAAATCAGAAGTAGGAGAGGGCGGGGCAAAAGACTCAGTGGGAAACGAGCGGGTACTGAGTGGGCTCGCTTTCTTGCCAGCGGGCTTTCTCTTGGCTCCTGGCTTCGCTGAATCAGAATTAGATGAGTCTGCGTCGCTTACGGCTGTGACTTTCTTTCTGCCTCTAGTAGGAGGCTTTAGTGCCCCCGCTAAATTCTGAATAGTCACATCGTTGAATATGTCACTGCTCATGCACTAAGCTCCAGCTGCCACAGGAAGTTGCGACTCATCAGGCAGCTGCACTTCTTTGATGCCAACAACTCGTGAGAAGCCATCGGCTCTTAGTGATACACCAATAGCATGATCGGCATTTTCAATCATCGGACGGCGCAGGCTGACTACTACAAACTGAGCACTGGCTGACTGAGTCTTAACCATGCGCGCCAGGCGCTCAGCGTTGGCACCATCAAGCATCATATCAACTTCGTCAAAGGCATAGAAAGGAGCTGGGGCGAAGCGCTGGAAGGCAAACACAAACGATAGAGCTGTCAACGACTTCTCTCCACCCGAGAGGGCTTCGATGCGTTGCATCTTCTTATCGCGTGGCTGAGCTCTAATAATTAAGCCGCCTTCAAATGGACTCTCTGGATTTTCTAGCTCCAAGCGGCCTGTACCATGAGAAAGTTCAGCAAAGATATCTTGGAAGTTGGCATTGATCGCTGTGAATGCTTCCATGAAGTTTTCTTTTTTCAGTTGACCATAGCCCAAAATGCGGTGGTCAATCTGTTCACGTTCGTCACTGAGAGTCTCTAGGTTCTCGGCTAGTTCTCTTTGACGCTCTTCTGTTTGGTTGTAGTCTTCTAGAGCTTTCATGTTGACTGGCTCTAAGGCGCGCATGCGGCGCTCTAGTCTTTCTACTTGCTGCTTGAGTTGTTCTACGGTGCCAGCATTTGGCGGTTCGTAGTTGGGGTTTTCTGCCAAAATCAAAGCAATCTGCTCTTTGACCACAACTAATTGCTGCTCAATTTCATAATGAGTCATCTTGCGCTCATTTCTGTGTTCTTTGACGCGAATTAGTTCTTGATCAATTTTGGTGCGCTCAATTTCAGAAGCCGTGACTTTTTCGTGAATGTCCTCTTTAGCCTTACGCATTGACTCTAGTTCGTCGGAGATAGCTGAGACTTTCTTCTCCATTTCGCCAATGGCAATACGCATGCCAGTGATAACGGCTTCATGAGTTGGTCTTTGCGCTTCTAGTTCATCTAGCTCGGCACCCAATTCGTTAGCCTGTAGAGTGAGATTCTCGCGGTTATTGATTTCAACGCGCTCTTCAGTCTCAGTGACGTCAATTAAACGCTGCAGCTCTTTGAACTCAGTTTCAACAGCAATTTGCGCTTGTCTTAGCTCTTCTGATTCGATGATCAGTTTTTCTAAGTGGGTCTTCTTGCCCTTGTCTCGTGCGCCTTCGAGCGAATCTTCGAGCTTAGTTATTTCAGCTGTGAGCAGCTTAATCTCAGCATCAACTTGCACGGTCTCTTGATCGATGGCATCCATCTCATCGCCCTTGCTGCGCAATTGCGGTTTGATGCTCTCGACGTCGTCTTCCATGTTCTTGACAGACTTACGATTGTTGTCAAGCTCGGCGGATTTCTGTGCCAAGACTTGGCGTGCACTGTTGAGCTTGCCCCGTTCATCATTAAGTGCAGTTTCTAGCTCTTTGAGAGAGTCTTTAAGCCAGCGCACTTGGTCGGCCAAACTCTTGGCGGTTTGTTTAAGAA
>LNEX01000071.1 GCA_001464165.1 bacterium Ga0077546 | reverse complement strand
GGAGCGGGCGTAGTTGGTCTGGTTATCGCCGGCAGCACTGGCTTCCTCGCCCTTCTCTTTGTCAGTGTCGTGAGCCATATGTCATTGTCGAGCATGGCCATCGAAAAAGATGATCTCGGTACTATCATCTCTCACTCCCTCTCACTCTCCTCTCGTTCCTTCATCCGCTCAATTTTGTTTTATTTATTAACAACATGCGCCATCGCTCTTATGGCTTATCCACTCTCTTTGCCCCTGGTTGTCATTCTAATTGGTTACAGCGTTGGTCAAGGTATCATCAGCGGAACACACCAGTCAGCCAGTGACTTGCCAATATACTTGCAGATTATTTCGCAAGTATGGGAGCAGTTAGTCAGCATGATAGTGACGCCCATTAGCTTTACTTGTTTTGCCCTCTACTATTGCGATCTGCGCATGCGCCAAGAGGGTCTTGATTTGATAGAAAAAGTAGAAATGATGCAGGCCGCGAATAGCGCTGAACCCGAGCCTCAATAAAAAATGGATTCAAGAAACATCGCCAAAGAAATTGCAGAAATAGCCAAAGATTATGACTATCAGCAACCGCCTGGCCTTTTGATCAAGATTCAAGAAATAATCACCAGCATCATCAGAGCCATCCACGACCTTCTCAGCCTAATCGAGCTGCCGCAAACTGGCAGCAGCGACACCAAGGTAGTCGGAGATCTCTTACAAGCAGTGGTTATTGTTGTTGCCGTTCTAGCAGCAGCCGTGGTAGCAATTGTCATAGTGCGCCAACTGAAGCAAATCGAAACTCAGCGAAAACTCGCTAGAGGTGAGCTGATCGTGAGCGAAAGCGAACTCGACAGCAAAGGCTGGCGTAGCTTTGCCGCACAATTGCTCAAAGAAAACGCAACCAAAGAAGCCTGTCGAGCCATTTACATGAGCTGCTTGCGCTTGCTTGATGAAGACAAAATTGCAGTCTTTGCACCAACGAAAACAAACTATGAGTACTTCTACACACTCAAACAAAAACCGTCTATAGCTCAGCATTTCAGACCACTTGTCGACACAGTAGAGCTCATCTGGTTTGGCAACAAAGAAGCAGAAGAAAGCGACTATATAGCCTGCCTCAACCTGCTCGACAAAATAGAAAAGGCGGCTGCTCAAATTGAGGTTGCCCCCCATCTACTGGACAAGAGTTAATGAGCACACCAGTCGTCTTCAAACGCGATTTGATCCTACAACTGCTTGCCCTCGTGGTGGTCTGTGGATTGCTCGTGTACGCCAGTTTGTCAAGCGACAAACAGCTCAATAAAATCATGCCAGAAGCTCACACCTGGGCATCCACCACCAATTTAAGACCAAGCGGCATGAGTGCTTGCTTTGACTTGACAGATAAGCTTTTCGCCCCAGAAAGAGCAGTAAAGAGGTGGGAGCTACCATATCGCATACTCGGGGGCACGAGGAAAGCAAACGAGCAAAGTAACAAGTCTGCGAAACCATCCGCCATACAGCCACTACCAATGGTTCACGGTGTGCTTATCATTATCAGTCCGGACCAGTCACTGGCCAACTTTGAAGTAGAAGAAATACTTTCATGGGTTGAGCGCGGCAACTATCTTATCTACTTAGACAGCTTTGTCCTGCGCACCTCCCGACGGCTCCTTGACAAGACAGCAATGACAGTGCGACAGCTGGAACCACCAGCGACCAATAAAAAAACTGATCCTCGCTTCGATGTCAGACTCTACGATCATCTGCGGCAGCTGACGGTATCAGCCGATCACAGCATAAAAGGTGGCAGCAAAGTTGCCACTATTGACGGTGCCTGCATAATTGCCGAAAAAGAATACGGCAAAGGCCGAATCTTAGTAGCTAGCTGCCCAAGCCTTGTCAGCAACCGCCAAATAAGCCAGGTACAATACTGGTCAAATTTTCAGTTCATGTACAACTGGCTTGCCACTACAGAAGGTGAGATTTTCTTTGACGAACGCTGCCACGGGCTTAGTCAGGGAATTAATGTCTTTTATTATTTCTTGCGCGGTCCGACGGGCTGCGTATTGGTACAACTTGGCCTCTTGCTTCTAGTGGCAGTGCTCAGCACTAGCCAACGCTTCGGTGCTGTAACACCAGTTAAGGTGGGTCGCCAGATTTCCAACCTTGAGCACATTAACGGTCTATCTAACACCTATATGAGAGCCAAAGCCAAGCAGGCAGTGATTGAAATTGTCTGGCAAAACGCCAGGCTTAAGCTATGTAAGTTCCTGCAAATTTCCCCCCATGAACCAAGCGAACGCCTGCTTGAAGAACTCAAGGCAAATGGTGGGGAGCACTTATCAATGGCCACAATTGCTGAGCAATGCGAAAAAGCAATCAACAATAGAGAGCTAAGTGATGATCAGTTGAAAAACAGATGACAAGCAATCAGCTAAACAGGGGACAAGATGCAGCAACCAGCAGTAGCCACCGTGAGTAACGAAGAGCTGCGCCAAGTCAAAGAAACCTTTGATCGACTGCGCTCAGCCTTAGGCGAGAACATCGTCGGTCAAGATCGGGTCATTGATCAGCTTTTAACCGCTGTGCTTGCCGATGGCCATGTCCTACTCGAAGGTGTGCCGGGAACAGCCAAGACCATGCTCGTCAAGACCACTGCGGCCTTAGTGGGAGCAAATTTCGGCCGAGTACAGCTCACCCCAGACATGCTTCCTTCTGACATCCTCGGCACCAATGTCTACGATCTCACTTCTCGTACATTCACATTGCGCAAGGGTCCAATCTTCACTGGTATGCTTCTGGCCGATGAAATAAACCGCACCCCACCTAAGACCCAGTCAGCTCTGCTAGAAGGCATGGAGGAACGGCAGGTTACTCTGGACGGCCAAACCCACAAATTACCCGATCTGTTTATGGTTGTGGCCACCCAAAACCCAGTGGAGTTTGAAGGCACCTATCCTTTACCCGAAGCTCAACTCGATCGCTTTATGCTTAAAATACTGATTTCGTACCCTGAGGGGGACGCTGAGAAACAAATGTTGCGCAACTGGCAATCAGGTCACTACACCCGTTTCTCATCGCCTGTCGAAGCTGTTTGCAGCGAAGCAGACATAATTAAGTGTCGTCAGTTTTTAGTGCATATCAAGGTTGAAGAAAGCATCTTAGACTATCTGGTTGCACTAACTAATAAATCACGCAACATGTCCGATGTCTCACTAGGAGCCAGCCCAAGAGCTGGACTAGCATGGCTGGCCGCAGCGAAGGCACATGCCGCAATCGAAGGGCGCGACTTCGTTACACCCGACAACATCAAGTTTGTCGCAGAGCCGGTCCTGCGTCATCGACTAATACTCACTGCCGAATCAGAGCTAGATGGTGTCACGGTTAGTCAAGTCATCACAAACCTGCTAAGACAAGTACCAGTGCCAAGATAATAGCGAGAAAGAAAGATTTGACCGCTAGTGCACGGCTATACCTAATACTGATACTAGCGATGGTGCCATTTAGCGCCGCAGCTTGGCTGCCGACTTTCGCCTCTCAACTGACAAAAGTCGGACTGGCAATTGACATTCTGCTATTGATTGCAGTGATCTTTGAGTATCAAATCACTCCTCGCACCACCACTATTAGAGCCACAAGAAACGTTGAAGAAAGACTTTCAATTGGCCGCGAAAACAAAGTCACCATTGAACTCAACTATACCGGGCAAACTCCCCTCAAGTGCCAAGTAAAAGATGACGCGCCTAGCGCCCTGGCTCCTAGTATTGCCAGCAATGTTCTCATGCCAATTTTTAGCTGCCAGCTTAAACCAGCTCAGAGCACGCTCCTATCTTACGTACTACAGCCACGAAAGCGAGGCTCGTACAAATTTGGCAAACTAAGTGTGCGTTATCTAAGTAGACTGGGCCTTACATGGCGGGAAATCAAGTTCGATCTTGATAAGGACATAAAAGTATTCAGCGACCTCAAGGCGCTGCACGAACTTTCAGTAAAGCTTTCGCACTCCTCTGAACTGGGGGAGTTGCATCAAAAGAAACGAGGTCAAGGCACTGAGTTTGCTTCGCTCCGTGAATATGCGGTGGGCGACGACAGCAAGGCCATCGATTGGAATGCCACAGCTCGGCGCGATCGACCGGTAGTTAGGACTTACGAAACAGAGCAAGAACAACGGCTCCTCATTTTAGTTGACGCTGGTCGCATGATGGTGAGTGATCTCGATGGCCTCACCCGTTTCGATCGGGCTCTCAACGCCGCTCTTTGCCTGGCGCTAACCGGCTTAACCCACAACGATCAAGTAGGCATCGGCATTTTTGCTGACAGGCCACTACTCTACTTGCCTCCCAAGCGAGGCAAACTAAATATGAATCGCATACTAGAAGCAACCTTTTCTGTTGAACCACGCATGGTAGAGCCAGACTATGCCGGTATCTTGTCGTACTTTGCCTCAGCGCAAAAGGGACGATCTCTTATGGTGGTTCTCACCGATTTAACCGATCCGACCGGCTCTCAAGCTCTTCTCAGTGGGCTGGCTAGCCTGGCCCCACGTCATTTGCCGTTTTGTGTTACTTTGAAAGACCGTCAGGTCGTAGAGCTAGCAAATAGCAATGCCGAAGCGCTAAAAGCAAAAGCCAGAGAAACGAAGAAAAAAAATGACACAGTGGAAGCTATTTACAAGAAAGCAATTGCCATTGATTTGCTTAGCCAACGCGAGCTAGCTCTTTCTGTTCTGACAAGAAGAGGATGCCTTGTGCTCGACTGCCCGCCCCAAGATTTATCTGACAAATTAGTTGAAAAATATCTCGAAGTTAAATCAAGAGCACGCCTCTAACGCAAGCTCGTAATGCCGACAAAGGATAATTAAGTGTCCAGAGCCGACGTATATACTCATAAAATTGCCATACCACTGACAATAACGGTCGCTCTGACTTGCTTGGGCAACTTTGACCAATTAAACGATGCTGCTCATGCAGACAATGCTAGAAATCAGAGTATGACTTTTGCCATAGGCCAAGAGGCTCTAGACAGCCAGCAGATAGATAAGTGCAAAAAATCTATATCCTTGCTAAAGAGCACCTCCAGCGGTGCGGTAGCAGGCATTGCGCTAGAAAGCAGAATGCTCTCCAAAAAAGGCCATTTCAAGGAGGCTCTTGCCGTCCTAAACCAGGCTATCTCAAGCCATCAAAACAACGCCACCTTACTCGCGGAGCGGGCTCAGGTGTATGGCTATTTGGACGACGAGGAAAAGTTGATCAAAGATTTTCGGGCAGCTTCCAAATGCAGCAATATGAACAGCGACGATTGTCTAGTTATCGTCAAAGGTCTTAGCGACTACGAGAAATGGGACGAGGCCTTGGCTATTGCCCAGATCGGTATCAAACAAAAATCGCCAAATGGTGCCCTTTACGCTCAAGCTGGTGATGTAGCTCGAAAACTGAACAAACTAAACCTCGCTGAAGAATTCATCGAGAAGGCTTTGGCTATTGGGCCAGCTAAAGCCTCAACCTTTCAGGAATTGGCCTCATTGCACAAAGTAATGAAAAAATGGCCAGCCGTAGTTAATGATTGCAAAAGACTAAAGAAGTCGATAACTAATGCTGAAAACCATGTCACCTATGCCCGCTGCCTGGAAATGAGTGGGCAAGCCAACATCGAACTGAAGCACTACGAAGAGGCCGTGGCCGACTTTAGTCGAGCATTTAAAATCTCTCCGCTCAAAGCTTCGATTTTAAAAGAACGAGCAATTGCCTATGAGAAGCTAGGAAAAAGTGAACTAGCAAAAAAAGATATAGAAGCTGCTAAGAAGATTGACAATTCGTTTTAGCGCTCAAACAAATCTGCCGGTTAAACAAGGTCGTTGTCGCAAGCATACTTGACGAGGGCTGTGCGACTCTTCAAGTTGAGTTTCTTGCGAATGCGAGAAGCGTGCAATTCTACAGTCGACTCAGTCAAGAATAAACGTTGAGCTATTTCTTTGTTGGCGAAACCTGAGGCAATAAGCTTAAGCACTTCCATCTCACGAGAAGATAGCGGCGGCGACTCATCTAGACTAGACCGTTCTTCCGACCTTGTTAGAACTTTGGGAGCTGGCGCTTTAGCTGCAACTTCAAGAGCATTAGTTAGCTGCTGAGTAAGATTACCAAGAAGATTCATATGAAAGAGTTGGTCTTTAACCTGATGATAGGTTTGGCAATGAGAGAGCGCGATAGATGCTTGAGCTGCTGTTAATTTAATCGTTTCAAGATCAGATTCGCTCCAGCAACGAGTATGGTCGCCAACCACAAGAACAACGACACCATATTGAGTGCCTTGGTGAGACAAGGGAGCCCCGGCCATGGCTCTAATACCACTTTCAAGAAGCGAGTCAACATCACGCTCACTCAACTGTCCGTTTCGGCGCAACTGCTCTACTTCGTTAACGGCGACAGTCTTCTGTTGAAAGAGAGAAAGAGCAAACATAGGAAATTGCCCAGTGCGACCTAGGCCAAGCGGAGAAAGATCCGGCTCAACATACTCATGAGTGACCATAGGGTGAGACGGA
>LNEX01000070.1 GCA_001464165.1 bacterium Ga0077546 | reverse complement strand
AACTTTAGCGACGGATACAAGCGATTAGCTTCCAGCAATAATTCCGGAAAAATCTCGTTGAAGACTTTAGTGCTTCTAAACTTCGGTGGGTTCAAATTGGCTGCCAATGCTGCTGAATGGCAGAGTGCATGAAAAGTTGAGATTGTCAGCGAGCCTTGTTTAACATTAGCTCCATCTTGATTTAACGTAGATACTGGTTCAAAATAAATCTTCCTCTTAGTCTCTTGATCGCGCAGATACTGTTCATACTGAAAGCGCAACTGTGCCGCTAGCAGCCTTGAATGAGTCACCAGCAATACTTTTTGCCCTTGTGATAATTTCAAAGCGACCTCGCTTGCAATGGAGGTCTTTCCTGTGCCAGTGCCGCCGACGATATTTACAGTCTTGTCGGCAGTCAATGCCCAGAGCGTTTTCTGCACTAGTCGGGGAATCTCTATTTCTGCAGAGATTTTTGTTGAAACCGTCCACTGACCTTCTGTCGGCCCCATTGGTAGAAACGACTGCCTTTGTTGCAGCATGGCCTGGCAAAGGCCAGAGCTTTTGAAGATGGCCAATTCTTCACGCAAAATTTGCTCAATAAGCTGGCGTATAGCTGGTGCCTGAAGACGGGCTTTAAGTCTAATAGTTGCTTGTTTTACTTCTGCTGCTGAAAGCTTGAGCTTAACAGAGATAGCCGTATTAGAGCTAAAGCTATGACTAAAACTAGATCCAGTGTGCCCATAAAAGCCAAAGTATATTTGAGAGATCTCGAAGAGGCGTTTGCCCTCATCGGTGATAGTCAGACCCTGCTTTAGACCTTGCAGCAGTCCTGTACATAAAGGGGCAAAGGCCAGGTGCTTTAGCAGATTGATTGTAGTGTTGTCGCATTGAATTTTCTCCAAAAGGTCAACCAAGGTCAGTGGCTTTGTCGAGCTATAGATAGTTGTGAGCATGCGCTCAAGAGCTTTCAACTCAAGCATTTGTGCTAAATTTTTTATGATCAAAGTTGGCTGCGATTGTGCTGGGTCATTCTCAGACGGTGCTGAATCTAAGAGCTGTTTGTGCTCTTCTTGTTTTGTTTCATCTCTAATCTCTTCTTCAAGTGACGACAAGCATGACTGAGTGGTGACTATGCTGTTTATATCCATGGGTTTCTCTCCTAATTGTAATCCAATGCTAGGAGAGGTATAGATTTTAATCACTGTGTAAGTGCACAGTTTTTGTTTGTGGGTTTAGTCGTTAATTTTGCTTTTTGACTTCTTCTTATTTTGCGAAGACTCAGCATTAATCATCTGTTCCATTGTCATTGAGCCAATTGAATTTGAAGAATCACTTGTCTTGAACTGCGACTCTGGTTTGGCTTGTGCCTCAGCTTTAGCTGGGGTATTGGCCGTGGCACTAGCAGGACTATTACTAGTAGGACTATTACTAGCAGGAGCGCTATTAGTAGAAGCAGGGGAATTTGCAGATGAATTGGTCGAAGTAGTGGTTTCTGGGCTCGCCTTAGTTGCATCGGAGGCAACACTTTCTGCGGCAAAGTGACTTGCTAAAGCGCTGGCTTCTTCGTTCTTTCCTTCTTTACTTAGATATGCACCATACGATTTGATGAACTCCTTCTCTACTTCTTTGTAGCCAGCGTTGGTTCTATCCGACTGATCTAGATTTCCTAGTAGTCCTTTGTAAATAGAGTCGGTGTCGGCTTTGCCAACAGCGCCAGAAACATTGGCCCACTGCAATCTCGCTTTCAATGAGGCAAGATTTGACGCTCCAAACTGACGCTCTTTGATTTGAGCTACTTGCTGAAAACATGGCAGGGCATCTTTAGGGTTACCGCTTTCGTTATAAAGTGCACCCAATTTAGCTAGAGTATCTAGTCGTTCAAAGCTTCCTGAGCCATGCTTTTTAGTAATATAAACTAGAGCATTCTTGTAGCAAGCTTCTGATTCTGAGACATGCTTTTGCTTGGCGTAAATCTCTCCCATTAATGTCAACATCGCTGGCATCATCGGATCGTCATAGCCCCAAATTGAATTGCGGGTGTTGATTGCTTCTCGCAAAGTAGCTTCAGCACCTTTCAAATCTTGCGACTTGGCTGCCATCTTAGCTTTAGCCTGTTCATACTGTTTTAAGGCTTGAGCACCAAGTATTTGCGCTTTTTTCGGGTCAACTGTCACTGTACCTAGAGCGTCAACCGAAGTAGCAGGAGAAGAGTTAGTGAACGCCGGTGTCGCCCCTGGTGCTTCGCTAGCATTGGCACTCGAAGCAGAGGTATTGCCACCAGGAAATTTATTGCCGATTGAGCGGTAAGGGTTGGTAAGCATATTGACAGTATTGCCGCTGGGAACCCCCTTGGGCATGGCCATCAAGCCACCATATTCCATCATAGCTTGGGCCAAGGCTGGTTCAGGGGCGAATGCCTGAGTGGCCAAAAGTAAAGAGGTAAGAAGCGTAAATGGCTCTGGCTTCTGGAGACGAAATCTTGCCCTCTTGAATCGCATTTGACAAATCACCCCAAAAATTCGCTTATCCCAATCTATAAACTATATGCCAATTATCCCCATGGGTTAACAGAGCATGTGAGTTAACCTCAAGCTATATTACTTAGGGGTAGAATGTCCGTTTATGTGGAAAATTATATTAGTCAGTTAGACAATCACCTAGGTAGCCATTGTGACTAGTAACTATAACTCTGTGAGGGTTGGCGAGCTTCTTGTAGATGCTCAGATTATCAGTTCGTCCGAAATGACCGAGGCCATACAAGTCTCAAAGCGCCTGGGGGTACCCATTGGCCGTGTCCTGATGATGAGCGGCAGTGTGCGTCAAGACGAGCTAGCCGGGTCGTTGCAAGTGCAGCCATTAATCCGCGAAGGGCAAATTCCTTACGCTGCCGCTATCAGCGCTTTGAGGCGTGTTCATCAATTGCGCATTAGTATTGCTGACGCTTTTGCCCAAGAAGACCTTAGGCCCGACCTTGACGACAATCCAGAGTATTTGGGCGAGCTTCTGCTTGATTCAAACCTTGTTGCTCCAGAAGATATGGAGCGTGCCATTCAAACAAGTATGAGTTCAGGCATTCCCCTGGGAAGTGCTCTGGTTTTGCAAGGAATACTCTCACCGGCGCTGTTCCCTTCGCTGCAACGTATTCAAAAGCAGTTAATTGAAGGCGCATTAACTAGAGAAGAAGGCATTAAAGAGGTGCAAGATACTTTTGTGCTTTGGCTTAAGGCTGAAGAATCGAAAGA
>LNEX01000069.1 GCA_001464165.1 bacterium Ga0077546 | reverse complement strand
AAATATCAAACTCCGATATTAGAAGACGATTTTTCTGGTGATTTAGTATATGGTTGTGAGCCTTTGCCCTCGCTTCGTACATTAGCGGCAGAGATTGAGGGCGGCGAAAATATTGTCATTTATCAAGGCACTTTCTCTAAAGCTCTCTGCCCTGGAATACGCTTGGGATGGCTAGTTGGCCCTCAAGAAGTAATCGACCGCCTGAGCTTTGCCAAGAGAACTAGTGACCTTGCCACTAATTCTATGGTGCAAGTTATTCTCACTGAGTTTCTGCAAAAGGGTCTCTATCAAGAACATCTAACTAGGGTCAATTGCATCTATGGTCAGCGTCGCGATGCCATATTGTCGGCTCTAGCTCAAGAATTTAATTCGCTGCCTGAAGTCAGTTGGACCGTACCTACCGGAGGGTTATTCATCTGGCTAACTCTGCCAAAAGGTACGTCTAATCGTGACCTACTTGAATTTGCTGTGGCTGAAAAAGTAGTTTTCTCACCCGGTGATATTTGCTTCTTAGACGCTGATGAAGATTCACTCAATTACTTAAGGCTCTGCTTTATTCAGAACGCAGAAGCCAAAATTGCCCAAGGCATCAAGCGCTTAGCGCAAGCCTTGAGCAAGTATCTTGCCCATTTAGCCAAAGAACGTCTGGCCCATTCGCTTAGGCAAAGACACAATGAACATGTACTGATCTAAATAGAAATAGGGAGAAATATGTCTACAGTAATTAAGCCTAGAACTGGCACCAAACTAGTTAAAGAAGCCTTAGCGCAAATGCTCAAAGGCGGAGTGATCATGGATGTGGTCAATGCCGAGCAAGCTAAGATTGCAGAAGAAGCCGGTGCTGTAGCGGTTATGGCCTTAGAGAGAGTGCCAGCTGATATTCGCGCTGATGGCGGCGTTGCTCGTATGAGCGACCCAGAACTGATCATTCAAATTCTTGAGTCGGTTTCAATTCCAGTTATGGCCAAAGCTCGCATCGGTCATTTTGTCGAAGCGCAAATTCTAGAATCACTAGGCGTTGACTGCGTTGATGAAAGTGAAGTGTTGACACCTGCCGATGAAGAGTTTCATATCGACAAAAGTCAGTTCACTATTCCTTTTGTCTGCGGCGCTAAGAATCTAGGCGAGGCCCTTCGTCGCATCGGCGAAGGTGCAGCAATGATGCGCACTAAGGGTGAGGCCGGTACTGGCGATGTGGTTGAAGCTGTGCGCCATGCGCGAACAATTTTAGGCGAAATTAGAAGACTACACGGCATGCCTAAAGAAGAATTGATGAGCTATGCCAAGTACATCGGCGCTCCTTACGACCTGGTAGTTAAAGTTGCTGCTGAGGGCAAATTGCCTGTAGTCAACTTCGCTGCTGGTGGCATTGCTACACCTGCTGATGCTGCATTGATGATGCAGCTAGGTGTTGATGGTGTCTTCGTTGGCTCTGGTATTTTTAAATCAGGTAATCCAATGCAGCGCGCTCAAGCGATTGTGAAGGCCACAACCTTCTATAAAGATCCTGAAGTACTGGCCAAAGTTAGCCGCAATCTAGGCGAAGCAATGGTTGGCCGCAACTGCCGTGATTTAGCACCATCGGAAAATCTAGCTAGCCGCGGCTGGTAGATTCCGAAGCGAAGAATATGAGGACCCTATGAGTCAAGATTTCTCCAATATTGTTATCGGTGTGCTTGCCTTACAAGGCGATTTCGCTGAGCATATAAAAATGCTAGAGCAATGTGGTGTCAGTGCCATAGCAGTGCGCTATGCCGAAGAACTTGACCTCATAGATGGTCTGATTATTCCTGGTGGTGAATCAACCGCTGTAGCAAAGTTGACTGATGAAGGCTCTGCTCCTATCTTTTCTGCTATCAAGGCGAAAATTGCCCCAAGCGAAAAGATAGGAGCCTCTTCTTCTTCTTCTTCTTCAATGCCTGTGTACGGCACTTGTATGGGTTCAATTTTTCTTGCCAAAGAGATTGAAGGATCTTCTCAAGGCCGTCTGGCTGTGATGGATATTAAAGTCAAACGCAATGCCTTTGGCCCTCAGCGGCGCAGTTTCGAATCTGACTTGAAAATTGATGCTCTAGGCGCTGAAGCCTTCCCTTCTGTATTCATTCGCGCCCCAGTCATTGTTGAGTGCGGGGCAGCTGTGCAAGTGCTGTCGGCTATAGACGAAGGTATTGTTATGGCTCGTCAAGACAACCTATTGGTTACTGCTTTCCATCCTGAAATAACTGACGACCTTAGAGTGCATCAGTATTTTCTTGGCATGGTCCGGGAATATCGGCAAACTAAAGGTGCGGTATCT
>LNEX01000068.1 GCA_001464165.1 bacterium Ga0077546 | reverse complement strand
CTCGTGGGCGATGCCAGCCACAAGGCGCCCCAAAGAAGCCATTTTTTCTTGGTGGATGAGCTGCGACTGCACGGTCTTCAGCTCGATGTTTTTGCTGTCTAAATTGAGGTTCTTTGTCACCAAGTCTTTATTTTTTCGCGACAACTGCGAAACCAAGTTGGCATGCTCGACAGCCACGGCCACTTGCCCGGCCACAACTTTGGTCAACACTACATCTGACTCGGTGTAGGTGCGCGTTTGTGATTTGTCGGCCAGCATGAAGACGCCGCGGCTTTCTTCGCCGTACATCATAGGGTGAATCACTAGAGTCTTGAAGCCAAGGGGTCTCAGCTCAGCGGCAACCGGAGCAAAGAACGGCTCCTCGGCCGGATCATGAAAGAGAAAAGTCTTGACTTTGGCGCCGTCGCTAGTGCGCTCGTAGTTGCCTTTATAGTTGAGGATGAACTGGGCCAAATCGGCCGATAGCACCGGACCGCTGTTGTGCTCACGGGTTTCTTCGACGACAACCGGGCCAGAAAAAGCAGAAGCAGTAGCAGAAATAGTAGAAGTAGAATAAGCAGTAGAAGAATTGGGGCATATCAGTGCCACCAAATCTGTTTGCACAGCCTGGGCCAAATGCACAACTGCTGTTTCAAAAATTTTGTCTAGCTCTAGAGTTGAGCGCACGGCCTTATTAATGAAGTTGATTAGACGCTCACGCTTGGCCCGTTCATCTGAATCAGAAATGAGGCGCTCGTTAGCATCGAGCTGCTCTAATAAGCGCTCGGCACCTTGGCGGGCAACGCGGCTCATGTAGTCGCAGAAGCGCGCCCAAAGCAGAGAAACCGAGGCGAAGAAGAAGGCTCTGGCTAAAATGCGGCGCCAGAGTTTATCTGAATAGGCGGCAGCCAAGCCGCGATCGTTCTCGTGAGAAAAGACATAAGGAAGCAGCTCAGCATTTTCAGAAACCAACAGGCCAATATACGAAACTGTGACCAAGAGAGCCGAGAAGTAAATGCCTTTTTTGCCAAAGGTATAACTCGACAGCAAGATTGGCAGCATGTAGAGGACGTATAAGTCTGATTCTATGCCCCGGGTGAAATGCACCAAACCTGTGAGGCTGATGACATCTAAGGTGATCATGATCATATTGAAGGCGCGCAGGCGAGCAGACGAATAGCGCAGGCGGCGCACAATGAAAGCCAGGCCAATGAAGGCATACATACTGACACCACCGACGATGGCAGCAGTAGAGCGAAACTCAAATTCGTCGCCAGCAAAGGTGCCAATACCAACGCAAAGAATCAAGCTGACCAGGGCAAAGGCAATACGAAAGCGCAGCAGTTGCTCGCTTTTGAGATAGAGTTCGTTGGCCGACTCTCTTGTTTTTGCTTTAGAGCTGACGCGCCTGGTCATGCTCATGGTCATAGGGGCACCGTGTTCTCACATTTTCAGAACAACTATATTACTAGGAAAGCCAATTTCATATTTAAAACTAAAGACCGTATCACAAGAGCCAACCGTATAAATGCAAATATTAGCTTTGGCGATAATAGCTTCTCGCCATAAGGGGTACTTTGATATCAGACAATGGTCAGCCGGTTTCTCTTATGGATTTCGGGGAAGTTCCCCCAGGTAGGAAGACCAGCACAGCGGCTCCTGGAGCGCAAGGATTTAGTTGATTTGTAGCGTTGTTCTCGCTTGCGTTGTAGCTGTTCCATGCATGATGTTAGGCGCCGCGAAGGCAAACAGACCCATACACGGAACTATCTTAGAACTCTATGCGTCAGCCGTTCTAGCACTTCCTTTTTACATTGCATATGGTCTTAATCTTATCGTCGTCCCTGTCGCTTATATTCTTCTGGCGCGCAGGAAGCAGGCTCGTCCTGCTTGGAGTCTAATTGTTGGTTACTTAACAGTAACAGCAACTGAATATATAGTCGGATTTCAGTGTTATGCACTTCTGCTTAATTGAAGGCTGTCACGGGCGATATCGGACAGCTAGCCCTGCACACACAAGGAAATTACACAGTCTATATCTGGTGAAAGACTGAGAACATTGACTCAATCAGCTATTTTAGCTAAAATGGACAATATTCGTCAAAACTGTTACAGGTAGCCAATGAAGACTATTACTGCCACCGAGGCAAAAAACAAACTAGGCGCTGTCATGGACTCTGCACTAGTTGAGCCAGTAATGGTCGAAAAGTCTGGTCGCAACTCGGTAGTAATCATGTCCGCCACAGAATACCAACGGCTTACTGCCATGGAGGATGCCTACTGGGCAGCACGAGCAATCAAGGCCGAAGCCGGCGGCTTTGCCACGGCAGAGCAAATAGCTAAACTGATTGAGGATGCTGGTGCGTAGCCGAAATCTGACCAAGGAAGCTCTCGATTTCATTCGAGGTCTGGAGCCAAAACCTTTCAAACAGGTGATGAGCAAAATTCTGAGCCTACTGAACGATCCGCCCCCAGCAGACTCAAGTACTCTTAAGGGATACGAAGACCTCTTCAGAGTAGATATGGGCGAACATCGAATCGTTTATAGATTCGACAATGAGTCTGTGTCAGTGCTGGTTGTGGACAAGCGATGCCTCAAACAGTCTCAGCCTCAATGCGGCCTTCTTTGATGGCTTGCAAAAGTTTGCCGTGGTCAAGCCGGTTCTGCTCGCGATAGGCATCGGCAAACTCAGCAATAGCTTTGGGCAAGACATTGCCTTTGCCAATATAGCCAGCAATCACTGCCGCATCACCCGAGCGAGCATGGGCACGAGCCAGAGCCCAACCACAGTTACGAGCAAAGCCCATCATATTGTTGTGATTGAAAATCTCAATCATTGGCTTAACTTTGACGTCTCGCAGCTGCCTGACATAGAAGTGCCTGCCTTGGTCACCAATATAATGGCCAAGGAAGATATCGGCAGCAGCTTGCATTAAACGCTGCCCTGTCACCACTCGAGCGCCATTAGAATCATGATTGATGAAGTGAGAGTAGGGCTCAAGTACAGACTTACGAGCTTCTTTCACCTGCAAGAAAAGCGGATCACTTTCTGAAGCAAACAATAGAGCAATACCACATACGGTGCCAACACTACCCACTCCGACAACTTTCAAAGCGTTATCGACAAACTGATAGCGATCAAACAAAATGCGGCGCTCAACGGTGAGAGACTCGCGGTACATCTGAATTGAAGCCATGATGCGCGCCTTATACTCAGGCGTGTCGCTGCCTTCGGCATGAAAAATCAGAGGCGGCTGATCTTTGATGCGCGGCGTACCTTCAACCACAGCCGCTAACTTGACGAACTCTTCAGCGTGATCGCGCTCCATAGCCTTCTTCAAAACTTTCTTGCGTCTTTTCTTTAGCACTTTGTCATCGGTAAGCTCAATCAAAGCCTCATAATCAAGATACGAGTACCAAGCATCAAGGCAAGTCATCTTGGATAACTCTTCCATCTTGTCGCGGTAGCATTCCACCACCCGTGCGGCTGTAGCCATGCCCTCTGAGCGCTTATGGCCGTTATGAGCTGAGGCTATAGCAAAGCTGGCGGCCAATCGCTTCAAGTCCCACTCCCAGGAGCAGGGGAAAGTTTCATCAAAATCATTAATATCAAAAACAATATTGCGCTCGGGTGTGGCGAAAGCACCGAAGTTTGCCAGGTGGGCGTCACCGCAAGACTGCACAGCATAATCGGTGGCTTTAGTGACGGCTAGGTCGGCAGCCATGATTACAGCAGCACCGCGATAGAAAGCGAAGGGCGAGGCCACCATGCGGCCATAACGAAGAGGCAAAAGGCTTTCAATGCGCTCATGACTGGAGGCAATTAATAGATCCATGGGGTCTTCGCGACCAGGGCGGTCAAGGACAAACTCAGCGTGGGCCTCGCGGGAGCATTTAACCCTAAGGGCCTGACCAAACTCATAGCGCTCTTTGGTGGTCTGCAAGTGCATAGGCTTGGTTAAATATTCAGCCTCAATGGCGGGCTTGCGGGCTTGCATGACCGGGAGGGGGAGGCTCTTTGGATTCTTTTTCATTGGTAAATTTTGCCTGCAAAAAATGTCGCCGTATTCAGACATTCAATATGCCCGGACTAAGTTACTCTTTACCGTCTCCGAATTTGCATTCGTATTTGCGCCGTTCACAAAAGGAAAGATTTTTTCGAAAAAATCTTCCCTTTTGTGAAACGCAAAACTGCAATGACTCAGAAACTTAAGGCCTCAAGAGTCTATTTGCTACCAGCTCTTATTTTTCTCAAGCTCTTTACTGGTTTTATCTAGAACAGCCTTCCAGTCGGCCCTCGCGGGCTTGACCTCACAATCATCAAGAAGAAAAAATATCACGTCTTCAAAGGCGACTCTACCGGTTGGAATATGGCGCTTGTTTAAATCGATGAATCGTTTGTCGTGAGCCCTCACGTGCGCATGGGGGCGACCAAAGGGAGTTCTGTCAGTAGAACCAAGTTTTGCTGGCTCAAGACTATTTCGATCGAGCTTATTTGGATGCCAGTGAAATTCAAAAAGAGCCTTTAAGTCTTTAGAATCCGCAATTTGATAAATATACTCGGTAGTTTGAACTCGTTTCTTCGAGCCCTCCGACTTGATCACTTCTGTATGCACATGAGCCGACAACTTGAAGAGAGCCTGGCTCAGTCTGTTCTTTAGCGTTAGCGGTGGAAATAGCGTATAGAGGCGCACGAGCTCACCCTTAGCAGGGTGCTCATACACTTTCCAGTGCACTTTAGTCAAAGCACTTAATGCGTACTGAATGTTAGCCTGAAAAGCTTTATTTGCCTGACTTATTGGATTTGGCATATTCAGCACTATAGCCAGTAAACGGCAAGAGCATAAGCAAGCTCATAATATCGCAGTCATCACGGTCTTCATACATACCATTTTGATAGTTGGATATGAATTCAATCGCCGATATACCAAGACTACTTTTGACGGTTCGATTGAACAGCCGGCGGGCCTGCGCAGTTGTCTGCACATGCGTTTCGCTTTTTTGGGCAGTGGCTGCTTTCATAACTACCTCAATCCAACACTTCTAAGATATCGCAATGGCGCATCTTACGCTAGTTATTTCTTCAGAATATACTAGAATGGCCGGTAGGGGCGGCTAGCACCTTTGTCAATTTAGTAAATCTAAATATACTCAGAAGCGCGGCGATAAACATCAGCGGCATCAGCAAAGCGGCCCAGTGACTTCAAAGCCTGACCCCAGGCGTCATAAACATCAGCATCGTAAGGGTCAATTTCGGTGGCCTTTTCGTATTTTTCTAGGGCTAGTTCTTGCAGACCCAAAAGCGACCGTGCTTTGCCCCAATAGTAGAATAAACCAGGGTCGCCATCTGAGTGTTGATCTGCTTCTCTAAACATTTCATCGGCTTCGACAAAGCGGCCTTGCAACAAGAAAATTTGGCCAGCAACAATGCGGGCCACAGCATTTTTAGGATCTTCTTGAATCACGGTGGTGACTAAATCAACGGCCTCATCGAGGCGCTGTTGCTCTTTAAATGCCCGGGCAAGCGACACTCTGACATCAGCATCTTGAGGGTTGATAGCTAAAATCTTCAGCGATTGTGCTTCTACTAATTCGTAACGCGAAGCTTTGAGCAAACGATCGAGCGCCTCTTTTTGAGGATTCAAACACTCAGGATCGTACTGAATAGCCAGACGCAAATGCTGCGAGCCCCGCTCAGTTTCGCCCATTTCATCAAAGACACGCGAGAGATGCAAATGACCAAGAGCATAATCTTCGCGCAGCGAAATTGCCTGAGTAAATCTCTGTACTGCTTCCGGATAATTTCCAGACAAATACAAAGAACAGCCCAGGCCGTCAATTGCTTGATAGTTAGATGGTGTTACTTTCAAAACACGATCGAAATATTGACCGGCTTTATCATAGTTAGCAATGCCCAAATAGGCATGGCCTAGCCAAAAATCAAAGCGGCCATCTTGTTCTTTTTCCTGCAAGACAGAAAGGGCTTGCTGACAGTTGTTCATCAAAATCAAAGTAACGGCTAGATAGACACGCACTTCATTGTTGTTCTTATCTAGGGCCAGAGCCTTTTCAAAGGCATCAGCAGCTCGTTCGTATTCACCTAAGTCAACACAAACAAGACCAAGATTCATCATTGGTTCTAAGCAACTAGAATCCATATCTGATGCTTCCATGAGCTTGTCTGAAGCATCTTCAGCGCGGCCAGCTTTGAAAAGCGAAACGCCCCAGTCGTTATAAATCAAAGCGCGCTCACGTGCGGTGAGCATGCGGTGGCCCATGCCCACTGCTTCTTGAAAGAGACGTACAGCGTCATCGATCATTCCGGCATTGGCCATGGCCGAAGCGGCATAACGCAAAGTTGTGATGTCTTTGCCGTCTACTTGCCAGGCTCGCATGAAACACTTTCCGGCATCGCTATCGTTGCCCATGGCCGATAGGGCAATACCCAAACAAACTAAAGGCTCAGGAATATCGGCTTCGTTATTGACGGCAGCTTGAAAGTATTGTGCCGCCTCCATGAATTGACCCATGCGAAAACTGGCCATTCCGCCTTGAATAAATGCAGCGCTCAGTTTTGGGTCTAATTTAATCGCTTGATTGAATTGACCAATGGCGCCCCTGAAGCTGTTTGAGGCCATCAGTGACATGCCCCAATGCAAATGACCAACGGCAAAACCTTCGCGCCGCTCACAGGCATCGCGGAAAGCTGGCATGGCTTCGGCCGGGCGGCCGTCTTTGAGCAGAACTAAGCCGAGGCGATAGTGGGCATCACCACGGCTTGAGTCAATTGATAAAGCAGTTTTGAGATGACGCTCGGCTTCGGCTAGTTTGCCGTTGTTGAAGGCGATAACGCCGAGCTGATATTGAATATCAGGATCATTCATGCCACTTGGATTCTGCTGAGCAAAGCGAATCAAACCAGCATAAGCCTCATCCCACTTGCCTTGGGAGGCTAAATCAGAGACTAGCTGTGAAATTTGGGTTGACAACCCACTGACTCCTGAGGCAAAAGCTACGTTAGTAACGGTTTCAAGCTGTATCTAGTTCAATACTTTCAAGTTTCAAGCTTACATCAAATTTTTAGCGGTAGTGAAAAGTCAATAATACAGTGGCGCACAGTATCAACTGTACACCCCAAAAGGCCATAACGACCTGCCACTCCTGCCAACCCTTGTCAGCCATTACGGCTTCGTAATGGTGATGCAGCGGGGCCATACGGAAAAGGCGCTTGCCTTCTCCGGGCAGACGCTTGGTCAACTTGAGCTTAATTAGAGCGAGGGCACTCATGGGTTTTTCGGGAGTGTAGGTCTTGGTTAATTTGAAGTAGGTGACTTGAGCCATGACCGAAAGCGCCTCGGCAATATAAATCATTGTCAGAGGCACGAACCAAATGACAATGCCACCGGCCAGGGCTAAGCAGGCCATTAAACCGCCGATAAAGAGCGAACCAGTGTCGCCCATAAAAATTTTGGCGGGGTTTTTGTTATAGATCAAAAAGCCGAGCAGGGCGCCAGCTGCGGTGGCAGATATGGTGGCATAGCCGTATTGCAGTGGCTCGACTGAACCGGCGCCACCGCTAAGAAACAGAATCACCGCCATAGCAGCAAACACTTGACAGGCAGTTCCTGCTGCCAGGCCATCCATGCCATCGTGCAAATTAACAGCATTGGTGGTGGCAGCCGTAAGGAAGGCGCCGAGAGCTATAAAAAGTATGGCGGGCAAAGTCATGATCACAACGGGATAGCTAAGGTCGGCACTAGCAGTTGTCAGTGAGCCCGCAACCCCCAAAGGCCCTGCAAATCCTAAAGAACCCGCAAGCCAGGCAAAACTAGAATATATAGATGTAGGTAGCAAAAGTTTATTGTCAGCAAACATTATCAGCACCACTGCTAACACCACGCCGAGTGCTGTTTCGATGGCCAAGCGCACGTAGCCAGAGATGCCCTCATTGCCTTTGTTTCTGACCTTGGCTGAATCATCGAGCAGGCCAACGACTCCGCAAAGAAAGCCGATGCCAATTACCAAGAAATAGCAGGGGTCTTTAGGTACCGACTGCATACCGGGTAGAGATAACTGACCGGGCACAAAAGCCATGGCCAGCACCACAATTAGCGTCGTCACCATGAAGACAAGCCCGCCCATGGTCGGAGTCTTTGCTTTGTGCGAATGACTCTTCGGCCCTTCTTCGCGCAAAAACTGACTAATCTGCAGGGCGTTCAACTTCTTTATGTAGAACGGCATGCATACGGCAGTGAGAACCAGCGCTGCCAGACAAGGCAGTACCAGCTGCAACAGGGCCGCTAAGGGGCTTCCCTGCTGAATTATGGCAGTAGCATGTTGCTCTAAGTTGACTGTTAGATTCCCGCTGGTTAGTCGAGGTAGAAGCTAGTTACAATCTTACGATGTTCCTTAGCATAGTTTACCGACTCAAGCAGTGTATGGGATGTGTGGTACAGGAAGCAAATTATTTGCTGGCATCTATCGATTATTTCGTGGTTGCATATGCGCGATGCATCAGCCAAAGTCATGGTACGTCTTTCAGGATACTCAACGATATTCTTGATACCTATTAGTAGATCTTGAACTTCGCCAGGCTGCTGAGAAATTGTTTGGGGAAGAATTATGTTGAGGCGATCGGGGTTGGCGCGTTGCGCTCCACGAATGACAGCCATGTTGCAGCCGTTCGCACCGCCACTGGTGACGACCTGGTTGCCCGACAGCACGAGAGCGTATGAAAGCATCTCTACTAATTGCTGATGAGTGAGGGGCAAGTTGCGGGTGCCAATTATGGCGACTTTACGCGGACCAGATTGTTGAATTAAGAGAAGCTCTTGGGCCAGTTCATCGACTGTCGGTATTGTGGCGGCACCGGGTTCAATTCGACTCATATATATCTATCCAATCCCTTTTGCTTATATATCTATATAAAATAGACGCCAGTCTTTACTGGTCCGTGGAAATTTGTTCGCTAATCATTAAGATTACAAGCCTTCCCTATGGTTTTGACCTAGCAAGCCTCAGGCTGTTTACAAGTTTTAATTAACAGCAAGCCTCTGATCCCTCACAATTAGAGTTGTGGGAGCCTCCGGCGCTGCATTACAGAGAATATTCGCCAGAGAGTCCAACGCATAGCATTTATATATCCGCTTGTTGCGGAGAGCTTGCTTGACATCATTTATAGTTGGAGAGAGACGTGGCGAGAGACCCAGTTATGACATCGGCCGGCAAAGACAGACAACTGAGCTTATTTAGTTCGAACGACTCAAACGAGCCGTCAGACGCCGACGAGTTGGCTTTGGCTGAACTTGAGCTTGAAGAGCATGCCAAAGAACTGTCCTCAGTGGCCTTTGAGCCAGAAGACCTAGTCGATGATATAGATGAAGACGATTTAGAAGAAGCTCTCAATGCCAGCTTTGAAGTGGAACCCAGAGAAGTGGAACCCAGAGAAGCGGAACCTAGAGAAGTGGAAGCAATTGAAGGCCCTTCTTCCCAGGGGTACGCGGCTCCGACTCAAGCGGCTCCGACCAAAACGCCATTCCAATCTAATTATGTGCCTTCATACTCGGCCCCGAGGGAGCGTTCACAGTACGCCCCCATGTCAGACGAAGCAGTTGCCGCCCTAGAAACCCAGCTGCTTGACCGCTTGAACCCAGAGCAAGCCCAGTGCGTTTCGCAAATGTGGGGACCATCGCTGATTATTGCCGGAGCAGGTTCTGGCAAAACCACCGTTCTCACCAAACGCATTGCCTGGATAATCTCCAAACTGCGGCAAGAACCTGAATCAATCTTGGCCGTCACTTTCACCAACAAAGCTGCAGGCGAAATGCGCCAGCGTATCGAAAAGATTGTGGGCCCTTATGAAGCCCGCCGCATCTCTATTGGTACTTTCCACAGCATTTGTGCCAAATTGCTGCGCCAAGAAATTTCGAACTATAAGACTGAAGACGGCTTGAAATGGGATAACAATTTTGTCATCTACGACGAAACTGACAGCATGAGTCTGGTTAAGGCTCAAATCGTCAAGCTCAATCTCGACGACAAAGTCTTTGTACCTAAAGAGATACGCCACACAATTTCGTCGCTGAAAAACGACGGCTACACCCACCATGTTTACGCCCAAGAAGCGAAGAATTACAGAGAAGGCCGCTTGTCTGAAATCTTCAGCGCCTACCAAACCGAGCTAGCACGCAACAATGCCCTCGACTTTGACGACTTGATTTTGATATTTACCGATTTGATGCAACAAAATCAAATGGTGAGAGAGCGCATGCAGCGCCGTTATCGCCATGTACTGGTTGACGAGTTTCAAGATACCAACAAATCGCAATACGATCTAATTTCGATGATCGCTAAAGCCGATAGCCCAGAACACTTCCTCACCAGAGAAGCAAAGGAAGCGGGCCGCACCATGACTCACGCTCAGCTCTGGAGCGAACGTAGTCTCTTAGTTGTAGGAGACGTCGACCAATCTATTTATTCTTGGCGTAAAGCTGACTATCGCATTATTCTTGGCTTCCAGAAAGACTATGAAGGTTGCGGCCTGATTAAGCTGGAAGAAAATTACCGCTCCACTGCCACCATATTAGAAGTAGCCAATAGCATTATCGCTAACAACACAGAGCGCATCGACAAGACTTTGCGCTGTAACCGAGGCCAAGGCGGCAAAGTAAATTGCTATGAAGCCCAAGACGAAATTGATGAAGCCTATTATTGTGCCGAAGAAATCAAACGCAGCAAAGCACGCGACAAAAAATATTCAGACCACGTAGTGCTTTACCGCACCAACTCTCAATCACGGGCGATAGAAGAAATTCTAGTGCGCAGTCACATTCCATATGTTGTGGTTGGTGGAACAAGGTTCTATGACCGGCAAGAAATCAAAGACATGCTGGCCTATATGAAGCTAATCTACAACCCTAGAGATGGCCAAGCATTCAACCGCGTCATCAACACACCCAAGCGCGGTCTGGGCAAAACCACTCTTGACCGCGTCAACGCCTTTGCTGAGACCAAAGGTGTCAGCCCGCTAGAAGCCTGTCTAGAAGCCAGTCGCATCTCTGACTTATCACCCAAGGCTTATACTTCACTGCAAGATTTTGCTCGCATTATTGTCAGCTTAAACGAACAATCGAAAGTGATACCAGTTTCTGATTTGCTAGAAGAAATCTTGAAATCAACTGGCTACATTTCGCGCTTAGAAAAAGACGCGCATGAATCAAAAGACGAGCTAGCTCTAGGACGAATCGAAAACGTTATGGAACTAGTGGCGGTGGCAAAGGAATTTGAACAAACCGCTGACGAACCAGACTTAGACTCTTTCTTGACTCGTATTTCATTAGTGAGCGATCTCGACAAAGCTAATCTTGATGAAGACACGGTCAAACTAATGACTATCCACTCTTCTAAAGGCTTAGAGTTTCCTGTGGCCTTCATCATGGGCTGCGAAGAAGGTCTCTTCTCCCATGTGCGTTCCCTTGATTCACCCACACAA
>LNEX01000067.1 GCA_001464165.1 bacterium Ga0077546 | reverse complement strand
AGAGCAGGCGATCAGATGAAGAAAACAGCTTTAGCTTGCGCACTAAGCATATTGAGCACACTAAGCTGTACAAATGCTGAAGCCATTGAAAACAAACGCGACCAGGGCATCAAGCTCTATAACGCCAAAAACTTCAAAGATGCTGGTCAGTTGCTTGATCAGCATCTGACCGCTTACCCACAAGATGTCTACGCTCTCTATTACGACGCCCTTGCCTGTCAGGCTTTGGGTAATATGGGCAAGGCTAAGATTTTTTATCGCCAAGTAGCAACTCTGGCACCAAATCATCAACTTGGCGGTTATGCAAAAGCAGTATTGAAGCAAATAGATCCAAGTTTTTCTGGTGGCCAAGCAGGTGGATCTGCGGCAAGCTCCGGTTCATCAGGGGTCAGCAGCTATAACTCAATGGCATCGGCTTCGGCATCGACAAAACTTGACACCAGTATCCCGATGGAATGGGATGTTTACTGCAGCCCAGGCGAGCATGGTGTTTGGGTAGACGTTGATATCAACGGACGTCGAATAAAAATGATATTTGATACTGGCGCACCGACTGTATTTATTGGAAAGAACCAACTAGAAGAAATCGGTGTGGAAGCCCCTAAGGGCGCTGCTAACTCTGCAGCTGGCGGGTCATCGGCATCGGGCACCGTAGCTGCCTGGCTAGTGCCAATGAAGGTCAAAGTCGGGCAGGTAGAAAGAACAGTGCCAGTACAAGTTGTTGAAACCAATCATTCGAGCCCGCTTCTCGGTCAAACCTATGCTGGCTTGTTCGAATATACAATTGACCCAGGTGCTAAACGCATTCACTTCAAGCAGCGCGGCTATAACACTGGCGCCAATCGTAATGCCTACGAGGTGCCTTATACATTTAAACAAGCTGGCAGTCGCATTATTGTCAACGTTGAGATAAACGGCAAATCAAACCCTTGTATGTTCGACACAGGCAATTCAGCTTGCGGCATTATGTTCCACAGCCCCGCTCAAGCGCTTCAATATGGCGTGCAAATACCTGACGACGCTGAGAACATGATTACCGGAGGCGTTACCGGCCAAAGTGTGGCTAAGGCGTTTAATATCAGACGAGCAAAGCTTGGCCCCATTGACCGGTCAGACCTATCAGTAACAGTATCAAACACAGGTAGCACCGAATTGCCTCTACTGGGGCAGCCATTTTGGCAAGGCTATGAGTACACAATTAACCAACAGAAAAAAGTAATTGAGTTTGTGCGGCGCTAAATTGCTCATATCTTCTTTCTTTAGCTAAGTCAGTGAATAAATCCATTGATTGACAAAATCAAAACTGAAACACCAAAAATCAAGCGATATCCTACGAATACCCAAGTGTTGTGTTGCTGTAAATAACGAATTAGCCAGGCAATAGATAAATAGCTCACCACCGTAGACGATACCAATCCAACGGCTAGACTAGTGAGCCCAGTCTCACCACCCAAACCATCTTTAGCCATGTGATACAACTCCAGCAAGCCAGCTAGAGTAACGGCCGGGATACCAAGCAAGAAGCTAAAACGTGCGGCTTCAGCTCGTTTCAGGCCCAGTAACATAGCCATGGTCAAAGTCGAGCCACTGCGCGAGCAGCCCGGAATCAAAGCTATTGCCTGAGCTAATCCAACCAAGGCACCATCTTTACCGGTAATGTCTTCCAAGGTCCGCACATGCTTAGCAAATTTTTCAGCCACCACTAGAAGTAAGCCCATAACAATTGAGGCACAAGCAATAACATTAACCGAGCGAAAAGGGCCATTGTCTTGCTCTAGCAGCGGCTTGAGCAAAAGACCGATAACACAAATAGGAATGGTCCCGACAATAATGGCTCCGACCATACGCAAGTCGCGGTCACCATAGTCTTTGTTTTTAATCGCGGCAAAAGCACCGGTGGAAATACTCACTAGATCTTTGAAGAAGTAAGCAAAAACAGCCACTACCGAACCCAGCTGAATCACTGCACTATAAGCAGCTCCAGGATCTTGCCAGTGCAACAGTGCTGGCACCACGCGCAGATGGGCAGTTGAGCTAATTGGCAAAAACTCAGTTAAGCCCTGGACAACCCCGAGAGTGAGTGCTTCTACCAGCGAGACAGGTTCGGCCATGATTGATACCTAGAAGAGCGAACGCAGTGCATTATCGCAGAACTTCACTGTCTGGCTAGAGCATCCCGATAGATATCTGATCGAGATATCGAGAACTCTTTTGCCGCTTCAGCACAGGCTCTAGATAGTTTTACCCCAGACTGCATGGCATCATCTATATAGGTATGCACTTTCACTCTTTTCTCGTTGTTGCTGAGCCAATCACTCATGTCTTCAGTTTGACTTTCACAACCACCGAGCACCAGTACACATTCGCCCCGAATCTGCTGCCCTTTGACATGGTCGAGAATAGAAGCCAGAGTGCCACGAATGAACTCTTCGTGCAATTTAGTCAGCTCCCTTACCAGACAAGCCCTACGTTCTCCGCAGTGAGTCAAAAACACATCAAGTGTGCGCTCTACTTTATGAGGAGAGACATAGTAAACAGAAGTGCGAGTCTCTTTAGCCAGTGACTGTACCTTCGTATTTAGCTCGCCTTGCTTATCAGGCAGAAAACCCTCGAAACAAAAGCGGTCAAGAGGCAGACCGCTACCAACCAAAGCCAATACAAAAGCCGATGGGCCGGCTATAGGAATGATGCTCATTCCAAGAGCAATGGCGCTCTCTACAACAGGATGGCCCGGGTCACTAATCAAGGGCATGCCAGCATCGCTAATTAGGCCTATGGTTTGCGACTGGTTGTTGATTTCTTCTAGAAAGCGCAAACGCTCATGCTCATTGAATTTATGGCAACTAATCATGCGTTTCTTCAAGCCCAGGTGATTGAGTATCTTGATAGATATTCTTGTGTCTTCTGCCAATATCAGATCGCATGTACTGAGAGCATCAATTACACGCGGAGATATATCTGCAAGATTTCCAATTGGAGTTCCTATTATGAACAACTTTCCCGACACGTTGACAACCCTCAATCTCTACTTGTTCAAAAAATAGGCGTTGGTGGAAACACCCGGACAGACAAGTATTAGAGCATTTTATCTTTGAATGCAGTTAAGCTATCTACACTTGGCAAGGAAAGTTTTGAACAGGTTATCTACAGCTGTAAGTAATTTAATTGAACAGCTTAAGCAGAGCAACTTGCTATGCGAAAAAAAACGTCTCTCCCTTGCGGCACAACCAAATCGGAAGTCTACTAAAAATAGCGCACACGACTTTCAAGCTTTCGTTCAATCAATTTGTAATAGGTCGCTTAACGTTAGCCTTAGAGTAGTAACTCAAAGTAATAACGAAGTGGCAACTTTCTATATGCAAACTGCTTCTTGGAACACCTAAGTTCTATCTTGAAGACTCTGATATTAAGCGGATATGCAAAATCATCAAATTGCTCCCTCGAACAATACTTACTGCACCACAGCTGGTTACAAGAGATAGAATTCGGCCGGTGATCTTAGGTACCAAAATTGATAGATTGCATATACTGTTGCCAACAACCGGCAAGGTGAGCCACTTTGAAGCTACCCTCTTGCAATTTGCTTTGCTTTGATCTCTATAGATTTCGCCTCAAGTCTTATGAGTAGACCTTCACCTGATCATAAAAAGCGCTAAACTTTAGCAACTATGAAATATCAATCCTCTGTTTTATTTATGCCTGCACTAGTAACACTTGGCCCCCTGCTCTTCGCAGCAGAAGCACACAGTGCACCGATGCAACTGAAAGTGATCAAACAGATCAAACAACTAAAACAAGTGGCGACGCCAAAACCAACTAAGCCAGCACTACCTAGCATTCGCGACAAATGGGCCGTTTTAATTGGTGTCGGCCGCTACAACGACAGCGCCATCGGCAATGTCAAATATGCCACCAGTAATATCTTGAAATTGGCCAAAGTTTTGGTCGACCCCAATGTCGGCCGTTTTGCCCCAGATCATGTACTAGTTGTCACCCAAGACAAGGCTAATAAATCCAATCTAGCTCAGGCTGTATATGAAGATTGGCTGATCAAAAAAGCACTACCTAACGATTTGATTGTTATCTACATTTGTATGAAAGCCATCCCTAATGATGCCCAAAACGACTTATTGCTATTTGGTGCCGATGGCTCTGCCTCCGAAAAAGAAAAGACGGCTTCGTCTCTTGCTGGCATGCTAGGCGAGGTTCACCGCAGAACGCAATCTAAAAATATAGTTTGCTTGCTCGATACCACCATGAGCAATTCGTTGAACCATAGTCCGGCTGACAAGTATCCACGTGGCTTCAGTGAAATGCTTAAGAAGATTGGCGTTGATACCCAAACAACTATTTTGGCCGCCGATCTCAACCTGTTGCAATCAAAAGAGGCCAAACTTTCAAATAGCACAAGCTTTATTGAATATCTCACCGAAGGCCTAAAGGCTGGGGGGGGCTTACTCCCTATTGAGACAGTGGCCGGTTTCATATCTGAATCGCTAGAGAAAGAGGGAGCAGCCGAGCAACCGGGAAAATCTGCCGGTTTGAGTCAAAAACCAGGCATGCTTGTCAATCCAGAGAATCCTGAGCTAGTAAAAATAGCCTTTGGCATTCCTATAAAGAGCACGACGTTCTCGTCTGCTAACGTCCATATTGGCCATTCCATAGAGAAACTAGAAGAAACCAATCCTGAACTGGCCATTGCCGCCCGCAGGATGCAAGAGATGCCCGATCCCACTAATCCCCAAAGCAAAATCGACCAGCTATTAGAATCAGAGCGGCAAAAGACAGCGTCGGCAACCAACCAACCAAAATCTGCCGCTCCAGCCCCGCCCCAAGACGACGAAGACGAGGACAATGACGGCTCTAATGTTGATTTTGCCCCCTATATGGCAACCATGAAGAAGACGATTCAAGCCAAATGGGCCTCGCCTAAGGGCTTCGACCAGAAAAAAGTCGTTGCAGTGTTCTCTATACTGCGCGACGGCCGAATAACCGAAGCAGAATTAATAGAAAGCAGCGGTAGTGCTGAAATAGACAAGTCGGCTCTGCAGGCGTTGAAGGATGCCTCGCCCCTTGCACCTCTGCCAAAAGGGGCACCAAAGCATGTACAAATTCGCTATCAATTCGATTACAAGGTCAACTAACGGCTTTCAAGCTTTGGGCACCTGTGCGGCCTGCGCAGGTTTTCATGAGGAATATTAAAGAGAGACTACGTAGAAACCACATTGACGGTGGGGTAGCCAGAGCGTAAATTCATAACATAAGCAGTGAACGACCTTGCAACCCGTTGAAAGTCTAAAGTCACTGCCCTCCGAACACTCCCCAATCGGTGTTACTAAACCTAAAATTCTCTCTCCCAATTCTTTTGGGCTGGCAAAAAGGACAAAATCATGGCTAACGGCGAACGCGACTTTGAAAATACCGCTAAAAAAGT
>LNEX01000066.1 GCA_001464165.1 bacterium Ga0077546 | reverse complement strand
AATTATCAAGAAAATACCAATTGGTGCCGGTATGGCTGGCGGCTCAGCCAACGCCGCGGCCGCGCTTTTGGCTATGAATCAATATTTCAAAGGTGAGCTTACTTTTGCTCAATTGCTTGAACTTGCTGCCAGGTTAGGAGCCGATGTTCCCTTTTGCTTGGCTGGTGGCCTCAGAGTTGGCACAGGGCGCGGGGATATCTTGAGCGAAAAGCTGAGCAGCGAAAATTCACTAGCTTTAGTAATTGCCAAACCACGCAATCTTTCTATCGCCACTCCCTGGGTATATGGTGCCTTTGATGAATGTCCTGAAATCTTTCATCTTGCCGAGAAACTGCGTGATCGCTACATGACCGATACTTTGCCCTGCGATTTTGCCAGCCAGTCTCTGGCCCAAGGCAATGTAGTGGAAGCGCTCAAAGCGTTCGGCAACGATTTTGAACAAGTAGTTTTTCCTCACTACCAAGAGCTAAAAGACATCAAACAAACTTTCATAAAGCTAGGGGCCATGGGCTGCCACATGACCGGCAGCGGCCCTACAATATTTGCCGTAACAGCTAATAGAGAAGCAGCAGAGAAACTCAAGAGCGACTTTTACGAAAACTACTGCCAGGTAAACGAAATTGCCTGCGCCACCAAATACGACCCTATAGATCTCTGGGTGGCCAGCACTATTGAAAGTGGTGCTCAAGTATTAGAGGTTAAGAGTGAAAGCTAAAGCTACTAGTAAGACTAAAGCAACTAGCAAGACTAAAGCAACAAGCAAAACTAAAGTTGCTGAAAAAAAACCTGCAAACAAAGCCAAAGTTAAGGGGCCAGAAAAAGTTACTCTAGTGCCCAAGGCCAAAGCTCAGCGTATCATCGATATTCTTTGTCATACTTATCCTGAAGCCGAATGTGAACTGAACTACGACTCAGATTTTCAACTTCTCATTGCCGTGGTGCTCTCAGCCCAAAGTACTGACGTCACTATCAATAAAGTCTGCGCCGAGCTGTTTAAATATTATCCGACAGCCAAAGATCTAGCCGAAGCAGATATAGAGCACATTAAGAAACTAATTAAGGCTAGCGGATTCTTTAATGCGAAGGCAAAGAATATTCAGGCTTGCGCTCAAGCGATAGTGAGCAAATACAACGGCATAGTGCCGACTGAGCATGAGTTATTAACTGAGCTTCCCGGTGTGGGAAGAAAGACAGCTAATGTGGTTCTTGGAGTAGCTCACGGGGTCTCAGGCTGGAGTGTTGACACCCATGTGCAAAGACTCTCAAGGCGTCTCGGCTTTACCAAAGAGACAGACCCATACAAAATAGAACTAGATCTGCAGAAAGTATTTCCCAAACAAGATTGGTCGAAATTATCAATCACAATAATTTGGCATGGCCGCCGTCTTTGTTTTGCTCGCAAGCCAAACTGTGGCTCTTGCCCAGTGCAAGAGCTTTGCCCATCTTCAGAAGTCTAGAAGCTGACAAGTCGAGAAGAATTATAGAAGAGTGGTTACTGCTACGCCGAGTAGCTGATAAATTAAGCCACTAACAAAAAAGGTGTATTAAGGGTCAATTCAGGGCATTAAATTACAGGTATAGTAAGTTGTGACCGGCGAAAGAGGGATGGTAATGTCCGACGAAACTGTCGAATCTAAAACCAAAGTCGAAAGACTCGGGTTCTTCGAAAACATCAAAGAATCTGCAAAACACGTCGGCAAGTCTGTTGAAACCCAAGGCCGAAGCGTAAGAGTAGAAGACAAAATTTCTTCACTCTTGGTTCCTGTCACCTGCATCGGCCTAACAATTGCAGTAACTATCGGCGGCTGGGCACGCTTAATCGTCTCAACTCTAGCTTTAGCTGCTTTGCTCTATTATGTTCTCAGTCGCATCGGCATTATGCGCACACTGAGCGAGCGTCAAGCAGCCCTGATTTGGCATATTGTACTTAGTGTCTTCCTGCTAGGAATTACCTTTAGCTTTGTCTTCTTAGAAGTGCTCAATCGCATTCGGTAAGTTCAAGAATTGCATTTGCGCTTTGATTGGCAACGCAGAGCGTACCTCTCTTGGCCGAAAAGCTTGCTGATAATGGAGCTATTTTCAAAAGAGCGAATCACAAACAAGAGCGTTGGACTGGTGATTAACTGACAATTTGCGCGTTTGCTGATTATGTTTATTGAATGCTTTAGAGTCTAACTTTGAAAAAGGGGTGTCCGATGAGCGTGCCATACGCACCACAAACATGGCTTGAAAACGTTGAGCTTTCTTTTCAAGATGTGCCAAATATGACATTAGCGGTGTGGAAGGAAGGTTTTCCAAGCATAGCCAATGTATCTGGCGATTGTGTTGTTTTCATTTATGGCAACTTTAGTTGGCAAGGTAGCAAAATGGAAGAGCATCTATCAGTCCTTTGTCGAAGGTACGCTAGTAAGTTACAGAATGGTTTGACCCTTCACGTTGTTAACTCAAGTGCCCTTCAGGGGACTGACTTTAAGTCTATGCAGGACCAGTACGGCCATTTTCAAGGACTTGGTGGTAGAGGTGAGTGCTATCTTCTAAAAGATGGAAAAGTTGTAGCTATATGGAGCGGTTTGGGATTCGAGAAAAACGCCTTGAATGAGCTTGCCAACTTTCACTCGCTTTTCGAAAGTGTTTATCGTTAGACTAGTTTCTTTGCAGTCGCTCTCCTCTTTGTTGAGAAGAGCGACGGTTTTGTGTGCTGGGCATGTTCAACAACTGGAGGTGAAAGTCCTTACACAACCTGATGACGGTGATGTTTCCTACAGGAACCTGAAGAACCTGATGAATTCACGACTGTATATTGTCTGAAGTTGATAAATATCGACGACAATGAAGGCGAAGACGAAGTAGGCCGCCTGTATTTTCTTAAGGTAGATGTTGAACGTGGCGCTCGCCACAGATATTCAATCAACGATTTGCTTGATAGTCATAGCTCAGATGCTAATTTCTTTGGAGCTGCCATTCTGGATGATGAGACTGGCGATTTTAGCGAGGAAGTTTTAGAGTCACTGGGAGTTGTTTATGTCTCTAAAATACTCATTATTCACGTCTGTGCTATCTGCCCCGATAAGAGAGGGAGAGCCCTCGGCCGCAAATTTGTTACTAGGGCTATTGAAATGCTTGGAGATGATTGTCAGTTGATTTTGTGCCATCCAAAACAGATTGAAAGTGATACTATCGACAATGGCAATCTTCCGTCTAATTGGTTGCTCGAAAAGGGGCCGGATGATGAAGGGCTCCGTACATATTGGAGCAAACTTGGTTTAACTCGCGTAAACGATAGCAATGTTTATGCATGTGGCAATTAACTTATTAATGATCGGAAAAAGTGTTCATTGAAACTGGGTCTGATTGATAATCTTCATGCTTTAGTGCGTTGGC
>LNEX01000065.1 GCA_001464165.1 bacterium Ga0077546 | reverse complement strand
CAAGAAGATCTTCCTGTTCCTGCTTCGGTAACTTGGCGTAGGCCTGTTTAGATTGCTCAGCCTGGCCACCATGGCTCATGATGGCATCATGCACCACGCGGGTGCGGCCATCATGCAATAGAAACTTCTTGAAGCGCAAGCCCCAAAGCGGGGTAGTACGCCACTCTCCACCGCGAGCTCCTTCTTGAGGAATACCATCAGCTAAGTCGCGGCCCATCTGGTGTACAAGAAAATCAGAATAAGGATAGATTTTCTGATTAGACAGCCCATCTAGCCTTAGGTACTTAAGCTCGGGCAAGGGGCTGTCAGGGTCGACAACATAACCGTTAGGAGCAGTAGTCATAGAGGGCTGATGGCAAAATGCACAATTCAAACTATTAAAATGTTTCTCTCCCCGCTTCACTTCATCGGTAATCACACCGCGCTTAGGTGGGGCAAGCAGTGCCTGAAAGTAATTGAGCTTAACCAAAATATCGCCTTTGTCGTTCGGACCAGGCGGCAAGATCTGATAGGCCTCTTTAGGGAAAATGCCAAATGATTGCGAAGAATTTTCAGTAGCACTGAGGTAGGTAGTCAAGCCCAATTCAATGTTCATAGCACCGGTAGTGAAATTGAAGAGATTGACATTCTGATTCTTCCAGCCGAAGCGACCGACCCGAGGGGCTTCAGTGTAGCGATCAACTGCCGAAATTGGTCGAGTCAGGAATGTTGTCAATTAAGCCATCACCAAACAATGGTGGCGAATGCCTGGGCGAAATTATGTCAGCATTCGGTGGAATCATGTCAGCTTCAATCTGAACATCAAAAGGCAGCAAGTCGGGATTCTCAGTAGTGATGGAGCGCCTCTGGAGACTAGGTCCACCTTTTTCAAGAAAGAAATCAACATCGCGCTTGCCCATCATTTCTACCACTTCACACATGGGCAGCTTTGCCTTAGGTGAAGTAGGAATGCGTCTAGCAAAATTGACAATGCTTGTACTGGAATTATCACGGCCTTCTCCGCCAACGGCATCAGAGGGTTGCCCATGGCATTCAAAACAACTTTGACCATTAAAGAGGGGTCCGAGACCTTCTTTGACTGTAAATTTCTTCTTGAAAAGCGTTTTCCCTTCATTAAAAGCAGCCAATTGCCTAGCACTCAAGCCGTCAATTGGTTGGCCGCGATTGTCAGTGGGATCATTTACCTTCTTGCCAGCTAACCCGGAGTTGCGATTCTCACCTAGATTAGCAAAGGTTGGCAGGGGCGCATCGCGATAGGTTGACCAAAGAAACTGCGCCAGAACTAATACGCAAACAACGACAACTAGCTGAACCAGCTTTCGCCGAAAGAATTTAAGAACCTTTGAATCACTGCCCATCTGACCGACTCCACCCTAACTAACAACTAATTTAACCGATTAGAAAATTTAGCGGTCAAATAGTTTCATACCCATATACGCGAAAGTAGCAGATCTACCTCTGCTCTCTCGGCGTTTGTTCTGACAATAGTAATGGTAAGTAGACTTATGTAAGCGA
This sequence comes from bacterium Ga0077546, assembly GCA_001464165.1. Next base: position 224 of record LNEX01000065.1, on the reverse strand, counting down.
ACACAATTGATTACCAGTTAATAAAGGCCGAATGCACAACAAAGCAAAAAATCGTTATTTTTCCTGCCACCGGCGCACCAGTGCCAGCTCGTTGGCAGAAAGTCCCCTTGCGCTTCTAGTAATGAGTGTTGTCATTCTTTTCATGATTTCTCTGTTTTCTCTACTGACGGGTTACGCCACATTGAACTTCGCCTCCCAAGCGGCAGCTCGCGAAGCTGGCTCAT
>LNEX01000064.1 GCA_001464165.1 bacterium Ga0077546 | reverse complement strand
TCATTGGTGGCCCCTCGGTCAATTCGGAGGCATTTCCCCCAAAACGGCAGCAGGAATGACACTCCGCACGTTCCGCGTCTTAGACGGAGGAACCCCGGAACGATATGATGTGGCTGCTGGCAGCAACGTCGCGATTGACCAAACGCGCTATTCTTACACCTATGTGGTAGACGCACGCTACTCCATCACCCCGCTGCTCTTTCCTTTCGCTTTTCCAGTGCAATCACAGTCTACATGCGCGCTTGAACACCCTGAGGGCATCGCTAATTGATGGTTTAGGGGCAGCCGATCAAATCAACAGTAGATCAACGAGCCAGCATAGGTAGCAGTCACACAGGGGAGATGTCGAATGGTGGAGCGCAGAAAGAGAAACAGCGAAGGTCAGCAGTTGATAGAACTAGCGACTGGGCTGATCGTTCTAATTCCAATCTTCCTCATTATCATCGACCTAATAGTATTCTTCTTGGCCGCCACCCTTAACGACAATGCCTGCCGAGATGCAGCTCGAGCGGCTTCAGTCGTACAACCAATTGTGGCCGACGGCACTGGCCCCTTACCGGCCTCAAGCCCAATTAGACAGCGGGCCAACTCGGTGGTGACGAAGATGCAGCATCTAGACGGATACATAATAGGTCCGCGTCTTGTTCAAGTCAGTCTGTCCCCAGACTTTAAACGCCCCACCAATGCCCTGCTCGGAGGAAATTTCGAGGGCAGCGTGGAAGTAAGAACCCAAGTCGATTACAAATTACCGGCTTCGATTCCTGGTATCTTGCCAGTGCAGGTGCCCCTCACTTCACAGCAGTCATTTCCGCTTACCGCCGTTATGGCTCCTCAGATTGTTCCCTTATAGTTAGGTTCGGCATGACAGAAGAAAAACCAGAAGAAAAAGCAGAAGAAGTTACGAAAAGCGCATTAGATGAAGGCAAGCGTGTCTCAAACTGGAAAGCGTTCACCGAGTCTTGTGATTATGTTAGCAAAGCCAGCAGAGAGCCATCAATTCAGATTCGGGCTGGGGACAGAAACAGCGCCAATATACTCAAGGGAGCTATCCTTGGGGCCTTCCTCTTTCTAGCCTTACCATTTTTTGGACCAAAAGAACTAGCGCTCTGGTGCTACGCCTTTGCTGACTTACTCTTCTTTGCCGCGGCGGCCCTATTTGTTGTGAGCCGCTTTGGCATCTTGCGCGTTATGTCTATGAGACACGCTCTTGTTTGTTGGCAGCTCATGGTCGGTACAAGCTTGCTCTCAGTGGTGATCGCTTTCAACCTCGTTCTTATAGCCGTTCTCGTTCTCGCCGCACCCTATATTCTTCAGCTGACACAGCATTAGAAGTGACTACCCTGGCAAGAAGTTAATCTGAAACAGAGCTAAATAGATTAGATTAAGGTTGCAAAAATCGTCATTTGCAGCTATCATTAAATTCGTTTCACTTACTAGAAGTCTGGACAGCCGCTTAGGCTAGCCACTTTCACCAACGCTTTGGGAGAGTTTTTCAATCATGAAGAGAACCCAATCGGGTAGCACGTTGATTTACGGCATTGCAGCATTTCTTGCTGTGGCTCTAATCTTCGGTTTCATTGCCCTCAATTATCAACAACTATTCGGCTATCACAAACAAGCACAAAATTCAGTCGACGCTGCCGCTATTGCCGTCGCAAAAGAAGTGCAGAAAGTGACAATTCTCGATCCGCGGATCGGAAGAGTCGGAGTTATTGACCAGTACGGTACTGCTGGCTTGGAACAGAGACCAATTCTCTCAATAAACACCGTTATGGCTACAGCCAGACTCGATGCTTTAGTCGCCCAGCAACTGAACAACACGACAATGCTAGCAGCCGCGACTCAAGATCTTGCTAACGCTAAGGCAGCAGCAAGAGATCTTGCCAGAGCAATCAATACCTACATGGCCGGCGGTTCGGCCCAAGACGCAGACGGCCGAACAATCAGCGGAGGCAATCTACTAAAAGCCGCTGCCGTTGCCTACAACGCCAACAACAGACGCTCTTCGTCTGGCTACAAAGACTTAACTCCAGCCGACTTCACTATTGAAGTTGGCGATTTGCGAACAGCTCTAGGTGCATCGGGCGTTACCAACACTCCATGCCCCAACCCTGAGAGTATGGACGGTCTCGCTGGCAACCAGGCTTATCTCGCTAGAGTTAATGGCATTCGCTACTACCGGGCTAAGGTTGACATCCCAACCCCAGTAGGACCAGTAATGCTCTCAAACTTGGCAGAGCAAGTGCGCCTTGTTGATAAAGGGCTTTTCGAAGGCCTATCGGCTAATGCTGCAGTAATCCCTGCAGTGGTGAAGATATCAGCACGTGAGCGCGCCAACGCCGTAGCTCCGCAGGCTGGCAATGGCCTTCCATCAGGCATCGTAAATTCTGTGGCTTGCGCCCAGATGGGAGGCCCCAGACTTGGTGCCACTTCAGGCCTTCTACGTATAGAGTTCCCACAGGGCATGCCCCCAGTCGGCAGTCCAGCACCGTTCACAGGCAATGCTGTCAGCCCGCTGACTATCATGAATGCATCGCAAGTCAACACTATCGCCCAAGGTGGTAGCAATGCCCCCTGGAGTGGTAGCGGTGGCTACTTTACCGCTAACGGCGGCGCCTTCCCTGGATCCGGCTCAATCACTCGTTCAAACTATATGGGCCGCAATGCTGACAATCCGAGTGTTTCGCTCACTTTGTTCGTATACGACTGGCTCAAGAACGAAGGTATCAAACCCAACATCGAATCAGTAGTTAGAGCAATGCGCAACCTCGACATGCGCAACACCCCTGTCGGTCAAACTGTTGCCATCTTACCTTCCGGCTACGGCTCAACCAGCAGGTATGGCAGCTCCAGCGGAATCGTCAGTTCATTTTTGGAACAGCCTGCTTTTGCTCAAAGACCTCCAGTTGGAGACTCTAACAATGTCTACGGTGCAATTTTCAACTTAGTTGACTCTAACACCGCTATGACCCCAGGAAGAGATCCTCGCTCTCTGGTTAACTTCAACAACTCCAACAGACAAGTCTTTGTTGATCAAGCATACACATTCAGAATGCAAGCCAGCGTACCTCAACAATTAGCGTGGGCAGCACAAAGCACAACCCTAGCCACCGGAATGGATAGGCAAGGGAACGCCACCACCACTGATGGCAACCCAGTGAAAGACCTGTACGATCTTGAAACCGAACTTCTTGAAACGAAGCGCGTTTCTCTCGCTACCGATGCTGCTGCTCAGAGAGTCCTGACCAAGTACCAGCCCTTATTGGCTCAAGCACATGCCCGTCTGACTGCAGCTCAGGCAGCCTTAACACGGGCCATGCAAAATGCCAATAACGACTCTAGCGACCCTCAAGTACAAACGGCCCAAGCTGAAGTTGACGCCGCCCAGGCGGAAGTTAACAAATACCAGGCAGTGGTCGACAGAGCTACTATTGCTGCAAACAACGGCAAGATGGGTGTACGAGTTACAGACACCATCGTCAATAACCTTCTATCCGTGACCGCCATGGGAACAAAGAAAAATAAAGCCGGCGACTTCATGCTCGCCCGCAGCATTCCTTTCTTCTCACCCAGAACAGCAGCAACCGACGCTGGCATTGAAGGTACGGCTGCCGTACCAACAGGCCAAGTCAGCAATGCTCGCGGTTCAAAGAATTGGGTAGATAGCGGTATGTATGTTGTTGGCGGCACCGTCCCACCCAACATAAACATAGCTATGACTGATGTTAGTGGTGTCTTCCAACCGGTCTTCGCCCAAAGCGTAGTGCCCTCATCTCTAACTCGCAACTTCCGCATGATCGTTCGTGGCGATTCCACTGCCGGAGACGGCATGGTTCTGGTGAGCACGGCCAACAACGGCCCGAACGCTACAACTAACCCACAATCGATTTTGAGAGGGCAACTAAACTATCAGGCACTAAATGTCTATCAAGAGCCTCCTACCGCAAGTAATCCATGCACGATTAACTGGTCGGTAATGGCACGTAACAATGCCTACTCTACTCAGGCCGACTGTCGCAAACCGCCAAAATCAGGTGATCCTGAATCAGAAGGCAATGTGCTCGATTGCTCAAGAGCCCAAGGGCAAACCAACCCTGATGGTTCAGCAAGGGCTTGTGACTCAGAGGTTTCGCAATGGCAATTCACCTCGCCACTGCCAAACTGCCCACCACCACCAATCCCACCAGGCAATCCACCAGGTGAGTCACACTAAAAAATAGCTAGCAAAAAATAGGGAGTTGTCGACAGACAGCTCCCTATTTAGCGAACAAGCAAAAAAATTTGCAAGAACTGACAGGCTTATTTGGACACTCTGACATCGAGGTAACTTTGAAAACCTTCCTCTCCTTGCAAAACAGCCAGAGCAAAGAACTACCGGCAGAGTTTGCCAATCAAGATGTACGATATTCAGAGGCGCTGGTTGAGCATTTTCTGCAAGAATTTACCAACAAAGGTGACGTGGTGCTTGATCCATTTATGGGCTTCGGCACTACCTTACTTGTTTCAGAGCGGCTAAAGCGCACTTGCTTTGGCGTTGAATTTGACCAGAAGCGCCATCAATACGTCCAGTCGATTCTTCAACATCCAGAGTTAGCTTTGCACGGAGACTCAACCGCCCTAGATAAATTACCTCTTCCGCAAATGATTGATTTCTCTATTACATCGCCACCTTACATGGGTAAGAGTCACACGGAAAACCCATTCACCGCTTACACAACCATGCTAGACACAGAGGGTGGCGGCTACAACAACTACCTCAAAGATCTAGCAAAAATTTACGGCAAAATTGCTGCCAAACTCAAGCCCAGTGGCCGCGCCGTGCTTGAAGTGTCAAACTTAAAGCACGAAGACGGAACTATCACCACACTAGCCTGGGATATAGCAGGTGCAGTTTCTCAAGTGCTACGCTTCGAGGGCGAAATTGTAATGGGCTGGCAAGACGATTGCGGCTACGGCTATGACCACAGTTACTGCTTGGTCTTTAGCAATTAGCAGCGGATCAGGTAAAATAGCCCTG
>LNEX01000063.1 GCA_001464165.1 bacterium Ga0077546 | reverse complement strand
TTCCTCGACATTTAGCCGAATCTGTAGATTGCTCTTTAGCGCTGAATTTAGCGGTCTTAGTCTTGTCATTAGCGCCAAACTCAGGGACAATTGCTAGCAGCTTCAAACTAAGAATTGAGAATTACAATAGTTTGCGTAAGTCCGTTAGTGAGGCCATTTGAGACCGCCAACAAAAACGCTCAGAATATTCTCTGCCTTATCGTTAGTGTCGGTCTCTCTCTGCCTGCCTCATTTTTCCCCGCAAAAGGCCACAGCTCAAGGCTCAACAGCCAAAGACACCAGCAGTCAATCGTGGCGAACTAAGCCAGAAAAACTCTGGCACCAGCCCCTTCGAAGCGGCCGGGAACCGTCAGCTCTGAAGCAGAACCCCTTGGCTTCTGCGAGTCTCGCTCCCGTGTCCGAAGGTTCTGAAAAAACCGCAACTACCGAACCAGTAAAAGCAAAACAGCTAGCAGCAAAAACTCTAGCAGCAAAAACTCTAGCAGCAAAAACTCTAGCGGCAAAAACTCTAGCGGCGAAAACTCTAGCGAATCAGAACCAATTAACGCCCTCCCTGGCGACAACTCAGCCAAACACCAAATCTTACGGCGCAAAACCTGTCATTAGTAAACCAAGTAACAGCGTTAAGGCCGCTCCAAACTATGCAAACAAAGCAGCACGAGAAGCGGAGAAAAAAATTCAAGATCACGACTTAGCTGCCGCGGTAAATATTTGGAGCACCGAGATTGAGGCCAGGCCAGAGAATGCCGACTCGTGGGTAGGAAGAGCGAGCGTCAAGCGCATGATAGGCGACTACCACGGCGCACAAGACGACCTTGATCGCGCCCTCGAGATTAACGCCAATAACGTTCCGGCCCTAATTTCGCGAGCAGCTGTGCTCCGGCGGTTAGCCGACTTAAGGGGAGCAGCCAAAGATATCGATAGAGCAGTTGAGCTAGCTCCCAAAAGCTATCAGGCCTTCGCTGAAAGAAGCTCATTGCGCTTTGCTCTAAACGACATGCAAGGCGCAATGGCGGACTACAACTATGCCATAACACTCAACCCCGATCTCAACAAGCAGGTCGCCAAATACAGCTACTCAGCCAACAGTCAGCCACCAATAGTTATTCGCGACGCTCGTGATATGAGTAAGCCTGATGGTCGCCCAGAGAACAAAACTGGAGCCGCCAATAAAATTGCAGAGAACAGAACTGCAGAATCTAAAAGCGCAGAAAACAGGTCCACTGATAGTAAGACTCTAGCAGACAATAAATCGAATGAAGTAGGCGATGCGCCGTTCACATCGGCTGAACTAGCGCATATGAATAACACTGGTGTGCACGAAATCAATGCAAAGCATTTTGCTGTTGCCATTAAGACGTTCGAACGACTGCTGGAAATTTCTCCCAATTATGCTCACGCCAAAGAAAACCTAGTGATTGCTCACAACAATTTCGGCCTAGAACTCTCTGTGCGCCAGCCCAAAGAAGCTGTTAAGCATTTTCGCGCTGCGCTGTATTTAGATCCGAGGCAGGCAGCCATTCGTAAAAATCTCTCCGCAATTATGCGAGAAAACGGTCAAGATCCAGCGAGCACGGAAGACCGCCTTGCCATGGCCAATGAGTGCCTGTTGCAAGGGGAAGCAGAGGGTGCATTTGTGGAACTATCTGAAGCACTGAGAATCAAAAACACACCACAGCTTCGCGAGAAGCTATTGGTTGCTCTAGCTGCTATCAACAGCAGTGATAGCAAAAACGCCAACCATCCGACAAATCAAAAAGAGAAGCTAGAACCAAAACCAGAACCAAAGCTAGAAGCAAAGCTAGAACCAAAATTAGAACCGAAACCAGAACCAAAGCTAGAAGCAAAATTAGAACCAAATGAGGACTCTAGAAGAAAGGCTAGCGCACCAGATCTGCCACCGCCAACAATACTAGGCACCATATTGCCAGCAATTCCTGAAAGTCCTTCGACTATGACAACAATCGCCGACTTGCCGAATGCCACCATAAGAAGCAGAGAAGCAGTGGCAATGAGGCCAGTGCGAGCGATAGAAGAGAAGCCTCCAACAGCACCAGTTCAATTAGAATCACCGTCAGCGACTCCAGGCTATGATGCTGCTTTCGTCAAGTCTACTCTCGACAATACGCCCGAAACAGTCTTGCAAGTTGCCCGACAACTGGCAAGCGAAAACCGAGAGCTAGATGCCGAAGCGCTATTGAACCGCCTTGGTGAGATATTGCGCAAAAAAAGTTTAAAAGGCGACAAGACCGCCGAACAAATGCTTGAGCTCACCCTTGAAACATTAAGTGAACTCTATTTCAAATCAAATCGCCTTCAAAATGCCGAGCCTACTTTGCGTGAACTAGTGGCTATCAGAGAGAAGACGAAAAGCCCAGATGACCACATTCTGGGCAAAACCTTAGCAGAATATTCAATGGTGCTTAAATCACTAGGCCGGGGTGAGGAAGCTGCCAAACAAGAGCAAAAAGCCAACTTAATTCTCAATCAACTCTCAGCTCACTAGTTATTCTTCTCGGTGGTTAGCTAGTTGCTGCTCCTTAACTACCTAGCACTTCCCAGGGACGTCTACTTCCCGCCAGTTGATGCGGGCACCACCGCTCCAGAGCCGTCGTCGGGCAAGGCCAATAGCAGGCGCATGTATAACTTCGCGGCAGCTGAACACTGATCGTCGTTCCAGGGCAGAACGCGAAACTCTTCCATGATTGAAAGAATTGCACTGCGACTTTTGGCCGCAGCAATTTTAGTCAGCCACTGCTGTAGTTCAGCACTATCAAGTTCAGCCATAAATACCAATCATTGAGAGTAGGTGATCAATATCATTATAAAGAAAAACTCGCGGAGCAAACTGTATTGCTGGCCGCGAGTTCTATTGATCTAGTGAAATTTAAGCGATTACCGAAGCAAAGGCTAAATTATTACTCTTCTAGCTTGTTAACGCTGAATGAATCTGGATGGAATGGTGTTTGGAAACCATCCATGATGCCATTTTTCATACCGTAGTAGGTACCAGAAGCGCCACCGTATACAAGACCAGCTGGCAATGTTACGACTGAAACTAGCAAGCAAGCTGGACCGCAATCTTTGCCGCCGATTTTGTCAGCAGCTTTTTCGGTCAAATCTTTGTAACCTTTAACTGATTGGCGAACAATCGCAATCGGTGTTCCAACTACTACACCGGCAGCAACGCCACCAAGTCTTGTAGGAAGAAGAGCACCTTGGACAACTTTGTCCATATTATCGTCAGCAGCGAAAGCTGGGGCAGCAACTGCTGCAACAGCTAGAGCAGCTATTGCCAAACTCATAACTTTCTTGATCACAACGAACCTCCTAGAAACCCTGTTAAAACTAGTAACCTACTTGACGACTGAAATAATCACGCTCTACCACAAACATCTTCTGACACTAGTGGCGTCGTAAACTCGGCAAAGTTATCAGACAGTGGCGTTTTGAGCGATTTTGCCTGATGTCTGCGGGTCGCCAAGACCCCTCAGACACCTACATTTTGCCACGTTGCCTAGCAAAACTCAAGAAGACTCTTATTAGTTGATTAAGTTCCAACATTTTAGATATGCAGAGAGTATCTTCCATTCCATTCTTTATCCAGTCCTCTACAGAAACCAAAACATCCGCTCAATCGAGTCACGACACTACCAACGGTACCAAAGCGATACAATTGAATACTTTGGTGATAGCGATAACAAGCAGATTTACTTAGCTAGTGGCGAGGGCTTGCGTCAGGAAGAACTTCACGACTTGCCACTCACTCCAAAAGCGATCGCGAAGTTGCGACTTATTTGGCTTAGGAGAAAGCATCTCTGCTTCTAAAGCGCATGCCATATCACTCAAGTAAATATCACCAGCGCTAACAAACGCCACATGGCCACCATTCTTTGGCGTCAGTAAAGTAACGTTGTCATTCTCAGAAAATTCACTAGCAGAGAAGCTAGAAATTGGCACCAAGGGGTCGTCGACGGCAGCCACAACAAGAGCTGGAATGTTTATAGCCGCAACTACTCGCAATGCAGAGGCGCCATGATAATACGCAGCAGCATCTAGGTAACCAGCATCCGGAGCCGTGAATGCATTATCGAAACCACGCAGAGAAGTAATTGACGGCAAAATCTCCACATCGTATCGCCCGGGAAACAGCCGGTTCTTGGCTCTTACTTTCTCTTTCAGGCTGATCAGAAAGCCGTGTTCGTAGAGCCAATTTTCGCCGCGCTCGATAGTGCTAACACACTGATCAAGCTCAACAGGGGGGCAAACAGCACAAACTGCATCAATAACATTGTCAGCACCAGACTCTCTTTCGTTTCGCTCGTACCCGGCGCGTCCTTGCTCACCGGCAGCCTTGAGAACAATATTGCCACCGAGAGAAAAACCACTTAGAAAAATCCGCTCGAAGCCAAAACGCTTTTTCAAATCAGCGGCAATCGCAACTATGTCCTCACTCATGCCAGCGTTATACAGACCGCGAGCAAGATGAAGTGTGTCTCCACAATTGCGCAAATTGACACGACAAACGCTAAAGCCAATGTTCAAAGCTTTCTCACAAACACCTTTTACATAACTTGATTCAACGGAACCTTCTAAACCGTGGACGATCAGGACAAGATTTTTGGACAGTTTTTTGGTGAGAGGAGCGTAATTTTTATTAGTCTGCGCCAACCGTTCCGGCCTGTGCAAGACAACGACTACTTGATTGCGCTCGGGCTTAAGCGACTGCAGTTGAGGGTTTTGAGCATTGACTGTGAGCTCCGAACAAGGAGGGTCAACATCGATAATGAGCTTTTCACTTATACAATCAGTCAAGGGAAAAGTTCGTCGCATAGCCAAGGGAGCAAGTGTCATTAGGTGAGCATTCGCTAACCCAAGAGCTGGTTTGAATTTCGCTAAGCGCACCTTTACTGCATCCCCCACTTACAACTGGTATAATCAGCTTATATCATTACCTTCACTCGAGCACCCACTGCAATGTTATCCGACGGCGAACCAGCATTTTTCGCAATGTTCTTGGTCTTTGCCCTGCTCATCCTTCTGGGCATAGCGCAGAACATGCCTGGCGTTGAGCTAATTCCAGCTTTGTACAACTAGAAGATAGAGGACGCTGAGCGACTTTTATGTCATTAGCCGCTATCTATAGCACCCTATTCGGGCGGTATCAGCCCGATACTATTGCTTCGAAAAAAGCTTGGAACAAAGTTTTGATTGTTGGTTCATTTTTAAGTAGCGCTGTGTTGCTGCTGGTGTCGTGCCTAACATTCACGGTCACTGTCACAGGCTGCACGCCAGAGCTGGGTGATGCCACTTTGACACAAAACACCCGCATAGAGCTTGTTGATTGGCACATTTCTGGTCTCTGGGTAATCAATTGCCCGGTCTGCTGGATACGAGTGGCCAACTACAACAACGTACCAATTAAAGACATAACCATCAAATACCAGACTTTTGACTTCGACAGCAAACCACTAGATCAAGGCAGTTACACCATAGACGGCGAAGTCGGACCTGGCCAAGTGAAGAACTTTATCGAACAATACGTTGGTATTGTGCAAGTCGAAAGCGACAAACTAAAAATTGAACTTTCTACCGTTCACCTTGGCGAAGGGCACTAATTGGTTCTGAAACTTGACCGATATCGGTCAAGTTTTAGAACCTAAATACAAAAAACTCGACCGTTAGGTCGAGTTTTAGACACAATATTCTTCGTCGCAACAGCCTAATACTGTTGTTCTGCCTTGAATGCCGACT
>LNEX01000062.1 GCA_001464165.1 bacterium Ga0077546 | reverse complement strand
TTCAATGGCAGACTGGCGGCGACTATTCGAAGTCAATTTTTTCACACCGCTGGCTCTCACCTATGGAGCCCTGCCTCATTTAAAAAAATCGAATGCTGGCAAGATCGTCAATGTGGCATCGGTAGCTGGAAAAATATCTTTTCCTGGCAGTGTCAGCTATTGCTCAAGCAAGTTTGCCCTGACTGGGCTTTCTGAAGGTTTAGCTGCCGAAATTGGCAATCTCATTGATGTCATTACAGTTTGCCCAGGCTGGGTGCGCACCGAATTTTTTGAAAAAAACGCTGTGGCCGGGCAGAAAAACCCAACCCTGATTGCTGAGCGCCATGATCTCAGTGGCGTACTAATGAAGCACGTACTTAGTATCAGCACAAAGCAATGTGCCAGCGAGATAGAACGAGCACTGGCCCGCGGTGGATCTCACGAGCTAATTCTCACTCTTCCTGGTCAATTTGCCGAACGTCTTCATGGCATGGCACCAGGGCTGATGCGCTTCATTGCTCGAGGCATACCGGCTGAGTTTCCGCAGAAGAAATAAAAGATAGCTATTGCACCGGAAGTGGATCAGTAATTTCCCGATGTCTTTTTGAATACGACGAAAGTATTGTTGGAAAGATCCGAACTACCTAGCATTTAATTCAGCCTTACCACTAACAATTACAAAACGCAGACAATTATTAGCTCGTCTTCGCTTCAAGCAGAGGGCGCTGATATTGCTCGGCACCTTCGAGGAGAATTATGGAAGTCATATCCCAAGATTTACAGGACGCTGCAGCACCAACAATGCTGCGACAAAAAGAAACCCTAGCTTCCATTGAAATTAGCCTGCTTGCCTTAGCGCTGGCAATATTAGTTGTATGTGCAGCATGTTTATCACCATTACTATTTTATGGTCTATCGGTCTTTCCATTCTCCACTCCAATAGTGCAACTTATAAATACATTGCCAACTGAAATACTGCCAAAGCTTGCAGATCCAGGAGCGCGGCTGGCTGAGGCATTACATTTGGAAAGTGTGTCAACAACCAGCGCCAGCCCTGGAGTAGTTAGGGTAAATAATCTCGCTATGCTGGAAGCTCTTATCGATGTCATCGCCAGTGGGACCGAATTGGTTATGATAGCAGTCGGCAGTTTCTTCATCCTAGCAACTCTCTTTCACAGTCGCAACGCTAGGCGCCTTGCTTCAACCGTAGTAAAAATGAGCCATAAAAACATACTAAGAGATCCAATAACTATGCACTGCCTGGAAAAAGGCACCAGATTAATTTGCGCTGGAATTATGGTACCAGTATTTATGAAATGGTTGATTGCCCTAGCTCGAGACGCAGCTCTGTTCAATTGAGTCAACGAGTATTCTCGATACTCGCCGCCCTAGCTTTTGCAGCAAGCCCCCAGAGCGGAGTTGTCGACTCTTTATTGAGTACTGAGCACTTAATAATCCTTGCAAGATCGGCACAATCTGCCAGAATTGCAAGGATTATTGCAAATTCAGCTATTCCATATACTTCGAGCGAATCATCTGCACCCGTCTATCGAGTGTGACTGCTTCAGTAGAGCGGTTCGTCTTGCGCAAAAGCTCAGCGTAGTTCTCTAGGCAGGCTGCAACATAGGCGTGGTCAGGTCCTAGGGCGTGTTCCCAAATTTCGATGGCACGCCGATAAAGACTCTCAGCCCGGGCATGGTTGCCGTGTTGATGGTAAAGCCAACCCAAATTATTGAGGCTCTCAGCCACTTTCGGATGATCCGGGCTAAGTACCCGCTCGCGAATAGCCAGCGCCCGTCTATGCATTGGTTCAGCTTGGTCAAACTGCTCTTTGGCCAAGAACAGAGAGGCCAGATTATTCAAAGCATTTGCCACACTCGGATGATCTGCCCCATGCAACCGCTCCTCAATTTTCAGAACACGTCTAAACAGAGGCTCAGCGTCAGCCCTGCGGCCCTCTTCGGCATAAATATTGGCCAAAGAGTTGAGAATCTCAATTAAACTGCCATCTTCCAGCCCTAAATAGCGCTCTCTAATCTTAAGCCCGCGTCTCAAGACTTCCTCAGCTTCATTAAAACGGCTGAGGGTCATATAGAGATCGCCAAGATTACTCAAAGCAGAAGCAATATTGAGGTGTTCCGGCCCCAAGACTTTTTCTTGCAAACTCAAAGCGCGCTTGAATAACGGCTCAGCATCAGCATATTTGCCTTCTGCCAGGTACACCAAACCAAGATGGTTCAGGGCAGCAGCAACATCAGGGTGATCAACGGCTAAGAGTCGCTCGCGCATGGCCAAAGCCTTAACGAACAATGCTTCAGCCTCTTCAAAGCGGCTATCGTGATAGAGCAGTAGTCCAAGCGAAATGTAGTAATCGGCCAAATCAGGGTGATCTGGGCCGAGGGATTGCTCCATATCTGGCAGAAGCCGCAACAGGGCGTCTACATTTTCGTCGATGGACATGACTATCGTGGATCCGCGGTTACTTTCCTCTACCTTCATATCTTTTCTACCAGTGCAAGGGGATCTTCTAAACCTGTGCATTGAAATATAAATGCAAGGCTAGAAAGCTTTTTAGGTATGCCCAAGTAATTCTTGAAATATCCCTGCGCCCAGCACTCTTAGACTTTTGCTACTTGTCGCGTTCGCCAGAGACCAATGTCGCCTGAGCCGCGGCCAAACGCGCTACCGGCACCCGGAAAGGTGAGCAGCTAACGTATGAGAGACCAAGCTTATGAGCAAAGGCGATCGATTGAGGCTCTCCGCCATGTTCGCCACAGATGCCGAGCTTCAAGTCAGGCTTAGTCTTACGACCCAAATCTACGGCTATCTGCATTAATTTGCCGACCCCATCAAAGTCTAATACTTCAAAAGGATTGCTATTGAGCACTCTTTGTTTAGAGCCGAGACAATCTACTCCATCGAGGTAGCGCTGCAAGAACTTGCCTTCAGCATCATCGCGAGAGTAGCCAAAAGTCATTTGGGTGAGATCGTTTGTGCCAAAACTAAAGAACTCAGCATGTGCAGCAATTTCATCGGCAGTAACGCAAGCTCGAGGAATCTCTATCATGGTGCCGAATTTGTAGACGATCTCGCAGCCTTCTCTCTCCATAACTTCTTTGGCAACGGCTTCTAGCTGTTGTCTAGCAAATTTCAGTTCATTAACATGACCAACAAGTGGAATCATGATTTCAGGCAAGACTTCGAGGCCTTCTTTCTTAACGGCAATGACTGCCTCAAAGATAGCCTGGACCTGCATCTTATTAATACCGGGATAAAGCAAACCTAAACGGCATCCTCTTAACCCCATCATCGGATTAGCTTCCTTCAGCTCGCCGACC
>LNEX01000061.1 GCA_001464165.1 bacterium Ga0077546 | reverse complement strand
GATGATTCTAGACGTGCTTAAAGGGTACCTGCCAGTCTTTACTACGATTCAACTAGATAAGGGAGCCCAGGCTCTAGAGTGGACTTTCTTCGGCATGCCGCACCTGATACCGGTTGTAGTGGCAACCATCGCCATAATCGGCCATAGTAAATCAATATTTCTCGGCTTCAAAGGCGGTAAAAGCGCGGCCACAGGCATGGGCACCATGATTGCTTTTTGCCCGATGCTGGGCATCTACACCTTCGGCACTTTCTTAGCCTTGGTATTCAGCACTAGATTAGTATCGTTAGCTTCCCTAAGCGCGGCCTTTGTTAACGTCATATTTATGTGGTGGCTAAAGAACCCAGACGCCTACGTAATTTATGCTGTAATTGGTTGTCTTTACGTTTGGCTGCGCCATGTCTCTAATATCAAACGTTTGCTGGCCGGCACCGAACCTAGACTTGGAGACAAGCCCAAAGAATTGATGAAGACTGCAAGTGAGAACATTGAAAAATAAACTGCTAGCTATTTCTCTTATTCCTCTTTTCGCATCGGCTAATTTAAGGGCTCAAGCTAATAGCCCCAAAGTGCCGACAAAACCTAACATTACAAGTAGCTCGGCAAAAGAAAAAAACAGAGAGAAATCTTTTGTCAGCGACCAAAGACCAGCCACATTGTCTAGTGATGAAGCAATAAACATCGCTGTATACAAAGGAGCCAACCGTGGTGTAGTAAACATCGCCCCGGTAGCATCAGCGGAAGACTATATGCTCAACCACACGGCAGAGGGTTGTGGCTCTGGTGTAATCATTTCGCGTGATGGCAGTATTTTGACCAACTATCACGTCGTTGAAAATTCAGAGCACGTCAGAGTCACACTCTGGGATGGCAGTAGCTACCATGGTGTAGTCGTTGGCGTGGACAAACAGACAGACTTAGCCTTAGTCAAAATCAAACCACCAGAAACTTTAAAACTGACCATAATTCCTTTGGGCGATTCATCTCAACTAGAAGTTGGGCGACATGTTTTTGCCATTGGCAATCCTTTTGGCCTTGATCGCACTATGACCGTTGGCATAGTTTCTTCTTTGGGTCGCACCATACCAGTAGCTAAAGGACGTCTAATCAAAGGCATTATCCAAACGGATGCCGCCATAAACCCAGGCAATTCAGGTGGCCCACTGCTCGATAGCCTAGGCCGAGTAGTAGGAATTACGACTGCAATCTACACAAATAATGGGCTAAGCTCAGGCGTCGGCTTTGCCATTCCTATTAATATTGCCAAGAACGTCATCCCCCAAATTTTAGATTATCATCGCGTCCTGCGTCCTGAATTGGGTGTTGAAGTTACCCCCGCTGGCGAAGTCGGTCTGCGCGTTTTGAAAGTTACCAAAGGCAGTCCGGCTGATAAAGCAGGATTATCAGGCGCGAAGATTGTGGTTTACGATATTGGCGCTGGATTGGTACTGCAAAAACCTGACTTAACTGTCGCCGATATTATTTTGGAAGCCGATGGCGTCGCCACAAACACCGTAGACGGCCTAATGTCTTATATCGAGAGCAAGAAGCCTAACCAAGTGGTTACACTGACAGTGATCCGCAACGGACGTGCGATAAAAATTCCAGTAAAATTAATTGGCGGTGTGTCAGACTAGAGCACTCATCTATAAGCAAGTTTGTTATCAGGGACCACAAGTACGGAGAGAAAGCAGAAAATTGTCAAGAATTCTAGTCATCGAAGATGACCTCTCAATCTCTGAATTAGTAAAAATAAATCTAGAATTACTTGGTCACCAGGTGATCACAGCACCAGATGGCATCAAGGGATTGGCTATGGCCACCCAGAACCGTCCAGACTTAATTGTGCTCGATGTGATGATGCCTGACCTCGATGGCTTTACCGTCTGTCAGCGCTTGCGCCAGAATCGTGAGACTAATCCTATTCCGGTTTTGATGCTCACAGCTCTATCAACCACAAAAGACAAAGTCGCTGGCTTTGATGCTGGCGCCGATGACTATCTAGCCAAACCTTTTGATATTCCTGAACTGCAGGTGCGCGTTCGTGCCCTTCTGCGCAGAGCTGGCACCTTGCCGCACTCTTCATCGCTGCCTGAAATTCTCACCGCCGGTGAGATCACTCTCATACCTGAGAACTTACAAGCGAAAGTTGGTCCTCGTATAGAGAAGCTAACCCCGACTGAGTTTGAAATTTTGCACTGCTTGATGCAGCACCACGGGCAAACAGTTTCAACAGGTAAATTGCTCGAAGAAGTCTGGGGCTATTCACCAGACGATGACGTAGATACAATTCGCGTGCACATTCGCCACTTGAGAACACGTCTGGAAAAAGGCGAGCGCAAGTATATAAAGACCGTATACGGTGGTGGGTATCAGCTGGTGGCCGAAGGCTTTACCAAAGACAAAAATGGTGAGTAAGTTCTCACTTTCTCGTTTATGAGATAAATAGCCAAAAAGCAGTCAAGCGCCAAAGATAGCGCCCCTGACTCATCCTGCAGCATTAGACGAAGTCATACTATAAAGCTTTTAGGTTAAGAGAATGGGCAGTCGCTAGACATACTGGAAACCTAACCTTTATCATATACTGCGAGCCATTGATAACGTCATCAATGGTCGTCATAATGGCGCTTTCGCGAATTCTTTCTCGAATCATTACAGCAAGCGCATTAGAGTGAAGCCTTCAAGGCAACACAATTGAGCAAGGAGAACCTAGCTTGTTATTCAACAGTCTGCAGTATCTGGTCTTTCTGCCCGTGGTGTTTCTGCTTTACTGGGTGTTGCCTCAGCGTTTGAGGGTGCCACTACTTTTAGTGGCGAGCTATGTCTTCTACTGCTCCTGGCGTCCAATCTATGGCCTATTGATTTTTGGTCTGACCCTCGTCACCTTCCTGCTGGTTCCTTATATAGAGAAGGCAGCCAAGGCCGAAAACGGTAAGCATATCTTCACCGCTAAGGGCTGGCTCGGTGTTACCGTGGCCGTCAACTTGATTTGTTTGGCAATTTTCAAATACGCCTATTTCACCGTTGGCACGGTGAAGCAAGGTCTCTCGCTGGCTGGCATAGACTGGAAAGAACCTCACCTGCATATCATTTTGCCGTTGGGTATTTCGTTCTTCGTTTTCGAATTCATTCACTACGCTGTTGAAGTCTATCGCGGCAAACCAGTGGTTAAGAGCTTCTCAGCTCTCGCCCTTTTTGCTGGATTTTTCCCCACCCAAATCGCTGGACCAATTAAGCGCTATCAAGATTTTGTGCCGCAGTTAACCGAAAAACTGAAGTTCAAATGGGAATATGTCGACGAAGGCATGCAAATGATTCTCATGGGACTGGCTAAAAAAGTACTTCTAGCCGATAACCTCGCTTTAGTTGTACAGGCCGGTTTTGCTCATCCAGAAAACTTTTCATCCGTTGACCTCTGGCTTATTACTTACGCTTTTGCCTTCCAGATTTTCTTCGACTTTGCTGGTTATACCGATGTAGCCCGCGGCTCGGCTCTATTGTTTGGCTACAAAGTTCCTATCAACTTCAATTTGCCTTACATGGCGGCCAACGTTGCTGATTTTTGGAACCGCTGGCACATCAGTTTGTCGACCTGGTTGAGAGACTATCTCTTCATTCCATTAGGCGGCTCACGCTGCGGTCGCATTCTCAACTACCGAAACCTCTTTATCACCATGGCCTTAGGTGGTCTCTGGCACGGCGCAGCCATGCACTTCCTCGCCTGGGGCGCCTTCCAAGGTGCGGTCCTAATTCTGCACAAAGAGTATCTCCGCTTGCTTGATGCCATTGGGGTCAATAAATTCTTAGCTGCCTCTAAAGAATCAGGCACCGTAGCTCACAAGCTCTACCACTGGTTCTCCATTGTCGCCACCTTCCATATTGTCTGTATCGGTTGGGTACTCTTCCGCGCCGATGATATGAAAACCGCTGGCACAATCATCTACAAGTTGGTCATGGCCCCTGTAGAGTTGCTGCACTTCAGCGCTTCGCAATTGGCCATTCTCCAAATTCGCGATCCAATTATCTTCCCAGCATTGCTTCTGCTCTTACCTGGTTTGATGATCTCCCAACCGATCATCACTTGGCTCAATGACAAGAAGTTCTATCAAAGCCCACCATGGGCAGTGCAGGTAAGCTTAATGGTGGCATTGATGTGCTTGCTGACAATCTTCTCCCCAGACAGCTCGCCACGGTTCATCTACTTCCAGTTCTAAGAAGTAAAGGGTTACTGTGGAATCCGCAACCAAAACTAAGATAAGTGCAGTGAAGCCAGCCAGAAGTCGCTTTGTAGTGGCTCTGGCTAGCTTTGTTATGCTCTCAGCCGGCTTGGCTCATCTTTCTTTTGGTCAGACCAAGCCCACCGACTTCCCGGTAAATACTTGGACTACGTGGGCGATCAAAGACTTCCTCGCCGATCAGAAGAAGCCCGATGTCGTCTTTATGGGCTCATCTTTGATGTTAGTGCCCCTCGATGGCACAGACGCCGATCATCTCAAGCGCCGCATCGCTGGCTCAGCTCATCACAAAAGCGTCTATTTTGAAGATAGGTTCAAACAATATTCAGGGCAAAAAATAAACAGCTACAATTTTGCCCTACCAGGCGAAATGCCTTCAGACGCAGCCTTAATTACTCGCTTCTTGCTCAAAGGCGAGAAGGCACCAAAAGTTTTGGTATACGGAGTCGGTCCCCGCGACTTCATGGACAATCTCTTGCCTAGTCCAGCTGCGACAGATCCCTTCCAGTATCTATCGCGCTTTGGCGATTGGAGCAACCGCGTCGATTTAATTGTGCCTCAATGGCAAGAGCGCCTCAACTATGAACTAGGTCGCGCTTTCTATACCTACGGCGCCAAGAACCAAATCGCACAAAATAGCGACCGTGCTATTACAAGCGTGCTCAACCAAGTAGCACCCGCTCCAAAAACCGATAAGACCCAAGCCGAGCTTGTGGCTATGCGCCGCTTACTACTGCCTGATTATCATCCTTTTGAAATCAACCGCAACGAATGTTTCTTCCGCCCAGAAAGCCAATCAGCTAGACCAAAGTTCGAAGACAACATTAGCGAATATCGCAAGCGCTACAAAAACTTGAAAATGGAAACATTCAACGGACAGATGCAGTTTCTGGCCGATATTCTTGACACAGCCAAAGATCGCCAGGTTCATGTTGTTTTGGTGGCCATGCCCATTACCGACATCAACCGCAACTTGCTTTCAGACCAATCATGGAATCTTTATAGAAGCCGCTTGCGCGATTTAGCTTCGTGCCATAAAGAAACAACGACATTCTTCGATATGCAAGAAACCAAGGCTTTCAACATTTCCGATTTCCAAGACACAGTACACCTGCACTCCGGTGGTGGAGCCAAATTGCTTGACATGATCGCTAGAATCATGGCTCAAGACAAAGCCAGCATGGCTGCCCTTGCTCCTGCTAAAAGCGATATTGCCGATAGCCAAGCTCTCGATCGCTTTCGTCAGACAACTCGACAAGAAGCAATGGCCGAGCAAAAGGAGTCAGCACCCCTATGACTCTTGAAACTCTTGCACCCCCAGATGTGACAAGTAGCCAAGTAGGGAAAGACCGCCGCGTCAATCCTGATACTATGCCACTCAACCTGCCCTTTCCTGACAGGCGCAAGCGTGGCCATTTTAGTTCGTTCGCTGTAGCCCTGGCACTTTTTTTCGCAGTCAACTTCGGCATGTCTTTCTATACGCCAATTGATTTCGATCCCTATCGCTTTC
Source organism: bacterium Ga0077546 (assembly GCA_001464165.1). The sequence goes on along the minus strand of LNEX01000061.1, from coordinate 1,527 downwards.
CTTATCAAGGCTGGGCTTGGTGGACATTCAACGATCTCAAAGCCAGCAAAGAATTACACAATGTCGCCCTGCTTGGCTCGTCACTAATGGTCAGCGCAGTTTCTTGTTGCGATGCTAATCACCTCAACAAACAACTAGATCTCACGACTTATCATAAAGCCAGCTATTTAGACGATAAGCTGACTAGCACTTTTGCAGGCAAATTCAACACCTACAATCTTTCCGCCCCAGGCCAAATGCCTTCTGATGCCTACCTCACGCTAAAGGGCATGCTGACCACAGCTCATCGACCAGAAATAGTCATTTATGGAGTGGCCCCCCGCGACTTCATAGACAGCAGAATGGCCAGCCCAACTGATACTGAACCCTTCCGCTTTCTCAACCGTCTAGTCAATACCGACGACTGTGTTTCAGGTCTATTTCGCGACCCACTAGGCCGCCTTGAATGGCTAATTAATCGCAACCTCTACGTCTCGCACCATGCTGTCGATTTTCAAATGCTCGGCGGCGATCAAGCCAAAGCTATCCTCGACAAAGCAGCACCAGTTCCTCCTGGTGTCAAAGCTTATACATACTGGGATAGAACTAAGCTGATGCCACTCTATAAACCAGGCGAAATTCATAGCCAAGCAATCATTACTCAGCCTACATCGCGTGCGCAGGCCACAGCAGAATGGCGCGATAACACAGTCGAGTATATTGAACGCTATCGTCATCCTGATAGACATACTTATAAAACTCAGTTCTATTTTTTGCGTAAGCTGGCCCAACTTTGCAAACAAGAGAAAATTGAGCTAATTCTAGTAAACATGCCAATTGCCAAAGAAAATATCGCTGTATTAAAACCAGAAGCCTATCTCAAATTTGTTTTTGGTCTGCAGCAATTTGCCCTTGATCACAAGGTTGCAACCTATGACCTAAATGACTTCAATCACTTCGACAAAAGTGATTACCACGACTATGTTCACCTCAATGCTTTTGGTGCCAAAAAGCTCTTTGACAATCTCGTCAATACGCTAAAGAATTCTCCCCACACGAACCTCGCCATGCGCATGGCTGGCCAAGAGTTAGTTAGACAAGAGGCAAACCAAAACCACTATAGCAATAACAACATCAACACTATTCAGCCTAACGTTCTGCAAGAACGCTTAAAAACCACCTTCGGCAAACTAGGCGAGTCAGTTGATCCCGCACTGCAGTATGTGCCCTCAGACTTAGGCTCAAACTCAAATTCAACCAAAATCGGCGCCAAAACCAGAGGCGCCGAGATGTAACATGAGTAAGAAAGCATTTCCCTTAGCTCTTACATTATTCGCCCTGGTTAACGTAGCTCTCTATGGCCTTTTCCAGGCAAATAGATTGAACGCTGAAAAGATTCTAGATAATCAATCAGTGCGCCAAGCCAATTACGAAGCCCGCCAAGAAGGCCCGTGGATCTGGTGGGTAACCCGAAGTTTTCTAGCCAAGAAACAATGCCCAGATCTGGTTATTTTTGGAAGCTCACAAATGGGTTCGGCTATTTTTTCA
>LNEX01000060.1 GCA_001464165.1 bacterium Ga0077546 | reverse complement strand
ATCCTCACTATTATTATAAAAAAGAGCTTGAAGGTGCTCAACAAGCAGTCGGGAGATCCTTGTGGTGCCTTTTCGCAACAGTTGTTTCACAAGACTTTCACGGAGAAAGAAATAGACTTTTGCTTGTCCTCAAATGAGGCCTTTCAAGATCTTGACGGTTATCTTGAAAACTTACTTACTACTTGACTTAAGTACTGGAGTTAGAAATGGCAGGCGATCAAAACGCTTCTGATGCCGTATCTGAACGTCCCGCGCAAAGCGAAGGCGATAGGCAGCCGCTGATAACCAACAGCGATATGCAGGAATATCAGAATTCCAGAATGGCGCAAAATGCGCCAGATAGCGGGGCAAGCGACAAAAGCCAAAACTCTTCTCTTGATTTTAACGCCCACCGCATAGATCAAGGAAGACCTACCGACAATTATCTTGCCGGTACCAGAGCCCTTAATGCTCCCAGAGAAGCACCGCCAGAGAATCTCAGCCCCCAACAACAAGAAGCTGTGAGAGGTTTTATGGAGGGAGCAAAGGGATACGAAAAGGATCAAGAGGAGTTTATTAAATCGGGTGATTCGAAAAGCTACCTTGAAAATGGCGATAAGAACAATGAAAAAATGAGGGAAAGTTTGGATCGTTTGCCGGAGAAGGACCAAGCCGGTGCTTTAGCCGCAATCAATAAAGAGCTGGAACGCGATAACAGGAGGGTAGCAAGAGTACCTGAGACGCAGGACATTTATATGGGCTATATAAATCCCAATAACCCCGGAGGTCCAGTTTCCCCTGGTCACAGGATAAGCAAAGGTCCGTGTCCTATGAGTTAAAACGTGAGCTGTTAGGAACGATATTGCGACTGTATTGAACTATGCCAAAATTGAGACTTGAAAAATTGCAACCTATTTGCCGGCCTTAGCTCTTTGCACAGCTCTGAAATCGACTAACCTCTTCTCGGCCTCTTCAACCAATTTTAGCGACTCGTTGAACTGAAAATATGGTTCATCAGCTTCGGAGCTGGCATCTTCAACGAGATTGACTACGGCATAGGCAACAGTCTCTTTGAGACGCACTTTCTCCCACAAAATTCGAGCGCAGACAGCGCACATTTTTATTCCAGTGCCTTCGCCGATATGGACAGTGCTTCCTACTGCAATTTTGTCATCGCAGAACTGGCAGCATAGACCTTCAATCTGGCAAGGAGCCTCATCTGAAGTCGCACACTGGCACTTAGTAGGGTCACAATTGCAGCGGTGAGCTGGAGCAGCTTCTTCTATTTTGGCCACCACTTTGGCAGACTTGGCACCACTCAAATAAGCGCTAACTTTTTCAAATGGATATTCATACTCGTCTGTATCGATAAGAGGATTAGCTCCAGGCAACTTATTACTCTTTTCCAAAACGGTCTTCATTTCTGCTAAAAGCGGAGCAAGATCTTGAAACTTGTATGTCATGGCCACTTTGCCAATCACCTTTGCCTGTTTCTTGATCGTCTCAGCTGCGGCTTTTTCAGAAGAACCCATTTCACGCTCCGTAAGTGTCAATATAGTTACTCGAACCAAAAGCAATTATCCCTGATTACCTTGGACAGATACAAGGTCACAACTACACAGTAGCGAGCATTGGCCTCAACTGCACGAAGAATTTCATCTATCCCTTCAAATGGGGTCCGACTTTACTGGCATCAACCATCATATGAGTGCTTCTCATAAGGGCCATTGGTTGTCCGTCTCGATTTCGCACTTCGGTATCTACCACTGTCATGCGGCCACGGCGAACAACTTTTGCTTCGGCCCGAATGGGGCCAATCGGATCATTGGTCAATAAATTAACGCTTAGCTGCACAGAATAGGGAAACTTCTTGCTGCAAGTAGCATACTCTCCTGGTTCAATCGAGCCTCCATAAGCTGCAGCTGAGGCCGCTTCATCTGCCAGAACAACAATGGCGCCGGCATGAAAGACTTGAGTTGGCTGCATAACCTCTTGAGAAAGCGGCAACTCAGCCAGCGCATATCCGTCTCTCACTTCAATCATGGTGCCACCAAGAGCAGTTAGCGTATTCCACTGATACTTCTTGGCCACAATTTAACCACCATCGTTAGAGTTGCTTGAGTTTGTCATCCAGCTGCCGCAAATGTGCATGATAAACCTGATAATCAATCTTCTCGCTCGGTTTGCGGCTAACCACTGCATGATCGAAGATAGCCCGGGCCCGCTTGTAGTAACTCTGCGCGTCGCCACGCTTTCCTTGAGAGCGGTACAAATCACCAATCGCTTCATAAGTCTTGGCCAAAGAAATTTTATTTTCTCCGCTACTCTCTTTTAGACTAACAACCTGCTTTAGCTCACCTTCGGCCTGCTGATACTGCGCGCTTGCAATGTGACACAAAGCCAAACGCTCTAGGTTAGCTGCATAAGCCTGAGGATTGGTCGACTGAGAAAGCGATGGATTGTTCAAAAGTTTAGTCAACAGCTGCTCAGCTTCAGCATAA
>LNEX01000059.1 GCA_001464165.1 bacterium Ga0077546 | reverse complement strand
ACGAAGTTTGTTGCATGAAATGCTTTTACATCCTGACCCTGTTGTATCTCAGAACGCCTTACCAAATATGAGTCAAGAAACCGGTTGCCCATGCTATGAGCAACCAACGTTATATTTTCAGCTGGCACCACTTTCTCAAGACCATCCATAAACGCAAAGAATCCATCTTTGGCTTGCTCGTACCTTTGCTCGTTCGCCAGATATTTATCAAGGCCTTTGGGGGAATACCAGTCGTACATCAAAACCGGCTGTTTTGTCCATATGGCCAAATTGCCAGCTTTCTGCATAGAAGATTCAAAGTCGGCACAACAACCGTGAACAAAGACTATTAGGCCACCACTAAGCGATTCAAGCCTCAGAGCTTCATTAAACAACTCAGTTTCAGTCAATGCGGTATAAACAGCGATGCCGGACCACTTTCCATATTGCCAAGCATTTTGTAGTGGCCAGAAACTTTAAGAGCATCAACGTCTGCAGCGCGAGCGGCTGGAAGTGGGACTGGAAGATATTTGCACCCGAAGCTAAGCTTCTCCCCTACAGCGTTTTGATAGAGGGTCTCAGAGCTATTGAGATTCAGCATTCTTTCCGTGCAATATAGAATTGGGGTACGCACCCAGCCTACACGCTTTTCGAAAGGTTCGGCAGCAAGGCTGCTGAGTGGCAGAAGGAGTTGCATAAACACTAAAATAAGAAGAGATAAGACTCGGTTGATTTTCATTGATGGTTGATTTCCTTTGGTTTAGTAAATTAGAACTATTGTGCAACGGCTGTCTATGCTATTTGAATCTAAAGCGTGCCAGGCTGGTCAGTGAAAAATGGTCATTTAGTAGTGAAACTGTTCGCGCTACCCTCAGCAAACGTGTCTTCTTCAACGGCATAGTTCGTGCCAGTGCTTGAGCAATACATATCGCCCAGTCTTGGGAGATCTTGGTTCGCATTTGCCTTACCAGGCCAATATGGTTGTTGCAGATTTTGCTAATCTTGCCGCAGTAGCAGGGCAGCAAATGGTTAAATCGATCTACGGCCAGAAGATTAAGAAAACAGATGACGATCCTTAGGCTGTCTGTGCCTAGTAACTCAAAGTAATATTGTTTGATTCCACTAAGGCCATGAGCTCGTTCGCCAAATGGCCAAACGCCTGTTTCTTCAAAGTAGGTCTGGCTGAAAAAGAATTGCTGAACAGCACCTGTCTTTAGGAAGTCAATCAGGGAGGTCTTCTCATTCCAAAACTCCCACTGCTGATCAGGCACAAACAAGCAGGCAATTCCGTTTGGGTTATGCCGGTCAAGAGTTCGAGGAATGCGCCCCCCGACTTCGCGCACAATTGGCGGCGAGTTCGGATGGTTTGGAGCCAGCTCTATTTCTACTTCATAGCTGTCCAGCTCGGTGCCATCAGCCGCGATGACAGGTAATCGGCCTCTGATAGTTTTGGCGTCATTTTGTGCAACTAAGTGCAGGCTAGGTATCGCCTGCCTTAGTTCTTTTTGTAAGTTCATCATCATCATTGTGATTGTCCCATCTTTAGCCTACTCCCCAAGGTTTTGCAGCCGTCTGCGCGTAGGCATTGGCGGTACTACTTAAGATTGATATTCGTGGTATATCGGTGTCACTCTCAAGTTTTCCAAAAATTTTGCGCCAATCATCTTCGCTGCAATGTTCAAGAGCATCTTCGGCAGCGTCGCAAATGGTATATCTAATTTCGTCGATAAGACCTGATAGGTCGTTACCTGATGGGTTCGCAGGGTCTTCCGCACGTAGTGTGTTTCTGTTGTCTTTTAGGTAAAGCCAAAACTTTTTCATCGCTGCTGCTTGCCCCAATGCGAGTTCGTCTGTTCCGTTAAGAGCATCAATTACCATTAGCTCCAGAATAAATGTCTTTATTTTCAAGCCGGCCTGATAATTCCAGAACTTTGCTAGCTTTATCGTGTCAATTGCTCTGCTCTTTGCGACGTAGTCTATGTGTTTTCTGAGATTGGTCTTCAGCCAATTCTTAGGCCCTTTGTTGATGTGAAGATAAGAATCGCCGCTTTCGTTATCAACCCAGCGACCCGGAACCACATCTATGTGAAAGTCTCTGCCCAACGTTATTGAGTGTTTGCTTTGAAGACGAAGGGCTGAAGTGCCCTCTCGTACCGTGTAGTTTTGGCTCAGGAGTTCGCTGACACTTTTGAATATTTCTTTCAAGCTGTCACCTGGTTCGGTATCTTCACGCGGGAAATAACTGACAATATCAATGTCGAAGTTAGCTTTAATCATGGTTCCTTTGGCGTGTGAACCACCAAATTCGATTGTCGGGGAAGAGTTTGTAAATTCGTTGACGATTAGCGCTTCTACTTCATCTCGATGCCGTATGAGTTCCTTTATTTCGGTGCTGTCTTCCTTGAGCGTTTGCTGCTTTAGGATTTCTTGTAGATATGAGTCTGCGTTCATTAGTTAACCCTCAGTGTCTGTGTGAATTTTTTATTGATTTTGTTGTAGTCATGAATGAGCAATGACGGATGAGCCTTTTCTAACAGCTCTCTGCCGCAGGTCAGGGCTATTGGTGCAGGGATTGCAGGAAATAGATGGATTGTGGTGGATTCTGGTTTGTGTGCTCTGATTTGCCCCAGTAGCGTCTGGTAGGCTACCCTAAAGTTTTCAAGGTCGGCTTCTGTCTTTAGGAACTCTGTGTTTGGCTGTTGACCATCCAAAGTCATGGTGTAGACTGCTCGATTTGCTCGAACGTCTTCTGGTATTTGCTCTATGTCAATGGTGCCGCTCAAGGAAAGTATGAGCAGAACAGTGTCTTTTGACTTGCCGTCTTGTGTGAGCTTGTAGGAGTAACTAGCTACGTTGCCGTTTGGAGTTTTCCAGAGCCAGTCTTGGGTGTCTCGATGACGCTGGTAGAAGGTTGAAGGTATCTTGTTACCAATGCAACGGCCAAGGTGAATGAGAAGCGGAATTGGAGCGATTGCAAAGACAGATAGATGTTCTGCTTTTGGGCCGTGTATAGCGCTCGCATGTATTGGGCCTACCTTTTCCGAGATTGCAG
>LNEX01000058.1 GCA_001464165.1 bacterium Ga0077546 | reverse complement strand
AATTGAAGGTAAAACGTGCGCCCCCTCATCTAGTGCTGGACAATGGCCGAGATGAGCGGCAAGCAAACGCGCTATTACTTGCCCTAAATCAAGTAGTTCTTCTGAAAATCCACCGGCCGAAACAGCTCTCTCCATTAGTACAAGACCAATAATTTGGTTGGCTAAAACAATAGGAAAGAGCACAGCCGCGCTATCATTCTTCACACCACAAAATTCTTCCAAGGAGCGCAGAGCCAAAGGGGTCTCATTTCCCAGACAGGTTTCTCCAAGGGGTACCCACTGTTCTTGCTGCAAGAGACTGTAAAGCTCGCTGCGAACTCCAATCTCAAGGCCCTTAGGAACCACTTTTGTCATGTCGTCGGCACGACCTTCTCTTGCAAGAACAGCCAGTCGGCTAAGCTTGAGACCATCAAAATTTGCATCCTCCATAACACGAAATAGAGCGCACGAGTTCAACTCAAGAGCCGAACAAATAGCAGCCATATCGGCCTGGAAGTCAGGTTGTTTAGGATCTAGTCCAGACTGAGCCTGACGAACATTTGATAGGCTCAAGTGCTGCAACAGTTTTACAACAGGAGTGAGATGAATCTCATGCTCATGTTCTGTGGAAATTTTTTCAGAACCACTCATAGCTTAGAACAAGCCTGCGAACACAAAAAGGAACTTAAAAAAGGGGAAGCCAACTTACTAATTCTTGATGCTGACTCACTGTCAAACATTTGCGCTTGGACGCTTGGGCGCTTGGACGATGGGATGCTTGGAAATCGGAAGAACCTCACTAACTCCAACATATCGCAAAGCTGGAATTTGCCTAGTACCCAGTAGGGTGATCTCGCATCTTGTACCAAGTATGGGCTTGCTACATCAAGCAAAGATGCCGATTTGCACAGATCAGGTATACAAAATTGCGCAGTGGTGAAGGTATGGGCCACTTACCATTGCAGACTTCAATGGCAAAAGTGCCCGTAGTGCCAGCCAAGATTTAATATTAATCCGCGGCTGCCAGGAGAAGGCAAGGCGGCCCAATCGCCCACAGATTCAACAATTCGCCCCCTTCCGCCTGACAACAAGATAGTATAGAATTAATATATGTGAATATGCTCTTTTAGGAGTCCTCAAGTACATGGCCAACGAATCTTCAGCCAAAAAACCATCCGCCAAAAGCTCGTCTTTGCGCAACCTAAAGCGCCAGTTCGGCCACCGCATGGTTGAAACGCTGTTGATGTCACCCACCCTTGTAGACGATATTGACAAGATCCGGGCCGCCGGGGTGAGAATTAGACTGGTAGATGGGCCATGCCGCGCTTATTACGACCGCAAAAAGCGCACGATATACATTGGTCGTTGGTGCCCGCGCAATTACAAGCTGATAAGCATAGCCCACGAATTCGTGCACGCCCTTGTCAAACCCACCATTGACCCTGTCCCTGGTCAAACTGGTCGGCAAGAGTTTATCAATCGCTGTCTTGAAGAAGAAACAGAAGCCATCGTGCACGAAATTGAAATTGTCAAAGACTTGCTCAAGGCTGATATTCCAGTTGATCCCAAAGAACTAGAATGGCTCAAGCGATATAAACGAGGGGGCCGCAAGGCAATAATCAAAGCCCTTGAGAAAACCATTACATCAACAACTGGAGAAGACTATCCAGAGTATTACGGTAGCTGGTACGACGAAATCGTACCTGTTTCTCAACGCCTGCCGTAGCTCTACAACTCTGCCAACAAACTAGAAAAAGCAAAGAGCCTAGACTGAGTAAGCGAGACTGGGGAAATCTTCATTTTCTTCTACAGAGTCGATAGTGAACGGCTCCGTTGTTAAGGCGCAGGCGTCGGGAAGAAGGCGCCGAATCTCTTCAGCGATATGACGGGCCTGAACAATTCGGCTGTGCAGGTGAATCGTCTCGTATTCAAGCTTGATGCGAGTACCATCAACTGCCGTTACTTCTCTATGGCGGATAAGATTGGTAGCCTGTCTCAAAACTTCTTGCGGGGTTTTAATTACTGCCCGCGAATGAGTATGGGGTAGAAGGCTGCCAGTAGCATCATAAGTGCGGTCGATCCAGGCTTCACCGGCCACACGGATTCCGGCTCGTTCGCCAGCTTGCAATAGTGTGTTGCCTGCGGGGCCAACCAAAACCAGCCAGCGGTCATACTCAGCCAAGGCCTTAGCCACAATCGTAGCGATACGAATATCGTGGCTCATCTGCCGATAAAGAAAACCATGAGGGCGAACCTGAGTAACTTCTAGACCAAAAATACGAGCCATGCCAGATAGCGCGCCGAGCTGGTAAAGCACTGAAGCTCGCAACTCGTTAGATGACAAATGGATTTCTCTGCGGCCAAATCCAGCGATGTCCGGGTAGCCAATATGAGCGCCTAGCGCTAAACCGTAGTAGCGGATGGCCTCAAGAGCGGCCTCCATCAAGACTGGGTCACCCGAATGGGCACCGCAAGCAACGTTGGCAGAGGTCACAAAGGGAAGAACTTCCTGTTCGCCCTCAACCCGATAAGGGCCATACCCTTCACCAATATTGGTGTTGACGTCTACGCCTGTTGACAAAAGAATTCTGGCATTGCTAGGCGCGAAGACAGGTTGAGCTACCGACTGTTGTTGGGTTTCGCGACCGCCGCGGCCTCGTTGATGCTTGGTTCTGCGCATCGAAAATTGCTCCTAGAATACCCACAGCATAGTGGGAAGGCTAAGTTTAGCAGTTTAAGGGTAATTCTTTAACATCCGAGTAAACCCTATAGCTTTGTGTGAAGCTAGAATTAAAATGGTGTTATGCCACCTTCGCCGCGAGCTTTCGATTGATTACATCAAAAAATCGCATTATTTCAGCTTACGCCATTCTGCCAGTGCTGCTCGCGGGCAGTTTTTTACTGGCACCTCAATCACTGAAAGCGTCGGCTGGCCCAGGTGAAAACCCTGTTCAATTGCGTTTTGCTGCTATGGATGCGATTCTGCACGGCAATAGCAAAGACGCTTTAGATTTATACGAAACCGCTATTCAAGAAGCTTCGCAGCAATACGGCGAGAACTCGACCTTTCTTGCTGACTTGTATTATGAAGCAGGAACAGCAGCTCTAGACAGCAGCCAATTTCCAGTGGCAGAGCGCTACCTCACTCTGGCAGTGAAGATAAACCCTTATGCAACCATGGCGAAAATTAAACTGGCCGAGCTGTATCGCCTACAAGAACGCCCAGACGAGGCTTCAAAGCAATTTCGTCAGGCCGTGCAGATTAATCCTTCACCAGTGACCAGACAAGCATACATTCGCTGGCTAGCCACCAATGGCCGCACTCCGCAAGAAAATGCCATTGCCACCCAAGAATCGCTAAAACTGGCCATGGTCACAGCCCGCAGCAACGAAAGCAGCAGGTTACTTAATCTCAATGGTAAAGGCAAACAAGCGGCAACCGGCTCACAGATGCCAGTCCTCCCTCCGGCACTTCTTGCCCCGATAAGCAAAGAGAAAGCCGCGGTTGAAAGCGCCACCGAAACCAAAACAAGCGAAAAAGCCGCCGCTATCAAGAGCGATAGCAAGCCAAAATCGTCTATCAGTCTGTTCCCCTTCAAAACAGAAAATCTAGAGAGACAGCGCAAGCAGGAGGCTGCCAAACAAGAAGCCCTGGCCAAAGCTCGCTT
>LNEX01000057.1 GCA_001464165.1 bacterium Ga0077546 | reverse complement strand
GAGAAAGAGACTCACAAGCGCGTAAGAGAGCAATTGCTGCAGAAGCCAAAGCTAAGACCGAAGCAAAAGCTAAAGCGGCAGCTCAGCTTAAGAAAATAGATGCTAAGCCGCAAGGGGCCAAGCCTGAAGAAAAAGTAGAGAAAGTAGAAAAAGTAGAGAAAAAAGAAGCAAAGCAAGAACAGCCAAAAACTGTTGCGCAACCAAATATAGTACCAGCGCCACAGCAACCGTCTTACCCACAAATGATTTATGGCGTGCCAGCATCAGTGAAAAAACCAACAGGCAAAGCAGCCAGAACCATGGTTCCACCCCCACCGCCAATGCCGATCTTCCCTGCTATGCAACCGATGATGAGACCAGCGGTGCCAAACTTCCAACCACCGGCGACACAGCAACAGCAACCCCCCGCGGCAAAGCCCAAAGCTGAGGTCAAGCCGAAAGTTGAAGTAAAAGAGCAGCCCGAAGACAAGCCACCACCCATGACCAATCAATCAGACAACGAGCCGGAATTTATTCTTGATTGGGGCGAAGTAAAACCAAAAGGAAAGAAAGGCAAATAAGAGTTATTTGTTCTTAGACTTAACTGGCATGGCATTAAGGCTAGCAAAGTTAGAAGCAGGGCCACCGGCATTTTCAGGAGTAGGTTCAGGGGCGGTGGATGTGGTGGAGGCCGAAGCCACTCCACGACCTCGGCCTGCGACATTGGGTCTCAGCCTTCTCAACTGCTCCGCAGTCAAAACCGCTCGCATAGACAAGAAATCATTGAGCATGAGCATTTCGGCTTGATCTTGCACCTTCCGTAACTCAGAACGCTTAGCTCTAATTTGCTCAGCGCTAAAAGCAGGATCAAACATCATATCGCGCATTTCCATGCGCTTAGATTTAATTACCTGTTGTATTTCTTTAGCTTGCCCTTTGCTCTTACTACGCTGTTCTGTAATGCGTGATTTTTGCTCATCAGTTAAATTCAACTGTGAAAGATCAAGCGGGCTGCGGTTCATGCCACCACTGTTGTTGCCCATTCGCATTCTCATAGCAGCTCCAGCAAACTCGCGCTTGCGACCAGGGCCATCGAATCTAGCCCGCCCCATAGGGCGAGATTGGGCCGTTGCTGAATCATCTGGCGGCGTATCAATCTCAAGCGACTGATTGGCCCCTGCCGCCTCTTGGGCGCGACGAAAACGCTTTATCTGACGAGCCCTGCGGTTAAAACCAGAGGGATCATCGGTAGAGTCAGCACCAGCACTTTCAATTGGAGCTTGAGCCCGGGCCGGACTGCAGACAAAACCAACAGAAAAACTCGATAGCAGTAGAGTCAGACTAGCGGTACCTGCAACTAATAGGCTTTTGCCAAAAACGCTACAGCTTAATTGCATACAATCCATCCTCGTTAGTACTTATGCCAAAATCGGAGACACTATCAATAGTGTCATAGTCATAAACTGCCACTATTTCTTCTGAGTCATCAACGTTATTGCTGTTATGGTCACTTGTACCCTGCTTACTATTTGCCAACATTTTCTTGGTGGCAGTATTTTCTACTGCGACCTTAGGCGGAGTTTGCAGATCAGGCTTAGATGCCACTTTTATAGCTTCTAGCTTAGTAGTAGTAGTAGTAGTAGTAGTAGCAGCAGTAACAGCAGAATCCTTTTTCTCAGGAGTAGAAGCTACTTGTCGAACAGTTTCGACCTTCAACTTTGGTGTAAATTCTCTTGCCACAGGCAGAACTTCAGGCACTACTGTCTGCGCCACTTTCGTTACTGAACTGGGAGTAGATGCAAACTGACTATAGGCAAAAAACAGCGCCAGAAGCGAAGCGGCACTAGCCAGAATATAGCGCGGTTTGAAAAAACCAGTAACTTTTGACGAGCGCGCATTACTCTGAGGCTGCGACTTAGTCTGAGACCTAGACTCGGAATTTATTGAAACTATATTCTCAACTTTAGGCTCTGCATTAGGCTCTAAATTAGATTGCGGGCCAGGAGCCTGCGCCAGAATGCGAGCCTCAATAGCATCACTCAAGTCACCACTCCACTCTACCGCGGGCAAGCTCTTAAGCTGGGCAACCACCATGTCTATATCGGCCAACCTGGCTGTGCAAATCGCACAGTCAGCCAAATGCAATTCAACAGCTTCAGCTTCTTCAGCACTAAGCTCTAGATCGTAGTAAGCATCAAGTGCTTCTTCCATCTGCTTACAATTAAGATTAGGTTGTCCTTGCATATCTATCACCTGAGTGTTGCGGGCAAATTGAGACTATCTGATGTGAAATAGGGCGAGAGTAATTCTTTAAGTTTGATTCTGCCGTAATGCAGCCTTGAGCGTACTGTTCCGATATTGGCACCGACCATCTCTGAAATTTCTTGATACGAGAAGCCTTCGATGTCGTGAAGAACCAAGACTATCTTCTGTGTCTCTGGCAATTGACTAAGAGAGTCTTCAACCATTCTTGTTTGCTCTCTCAAATCTAGATCTTCTGAGGGATCTGGCCTTTCATCAGCTAATTGCGAAAGGGTCTGGCCAAAACTTCCTTGCCCTTCTTCTTCGGCCACACTCGACTGGGGATCAAATGACACCAGGGTTGTGGGTTTTCGTCTTTGCTTAACGCGCAAATTGTCCATACACAAATTGTGGGCAATGCGGAATAACCAAGAGGAAAAAGACGAGTTAGAGCGGTACTTATCTAGATTTTGATGTACTTTGACAAAAGTGTCTTGCACGACCTCCTCAGCTTCCTCGCTGCTGCCCACCACACGGAAGGCAGTAGAGTACACCCGGTTTTGATACCGTTTAACGAGAGTTTTGAAGAGTGTCATGTCTCCTTCCTCTCTGTATTTATCAATTAGGGCCTCGTCTGTAAGGTCCATATACTCCAACCGATTCGGGTGGCTCATAAGGGAATACGCTCAAAGACGTCAAAAAGTTCAAACAAACAAAAGCTCGTCTTTACCACTTGCCTTTGACGATAGCAGAGGCGAAACTAAAAGAGACTGTGCAATTACACACTCTATCAAGTTACTATCACCTTAAACTCTGGGATAAGCCGTGACCTTCAAAATTTTCGCACTGGCAGCTCTATCAATCGTCTGCTTCAACTTGCCTCCGACCCAGGCTCAGACAAGAAGCAACTCAGTTGACTACAAGACCCCCCATAAGAAAATTGAAGACTTACCGAACTTCCATGTCGTTCACCCCTTCTTATATAGAGGGGGCGAACCCAGTGAGAAAGGCCTACAGCAACTGCACGAAAAAGGCATCAAAACACTGATTGACCTGCGCGCCAAGAGTGCCATAACCAAGAGTGAAGAAGCCACTGCCAATAGCTTAGGCATGAAGTACATAAACCTACCAATGAGTGCAAAGGCGCCCACAGAAGCTCAACTAGCCACCTATCTTGAGACTGTGCGCGAAGCGAGAGACAAAAATGAGCCCGTTTTTCTACACTGCGCCCACGGCTCAGACCGCACAGGTTGTTTAATCGGAATCTGGAGGGTAACTGAAGATGGCTACAGCTACCCTCAGGCCTATAGCGAAATGCGCAAATACTGGTTTGGCCCTCAGTTCAAAGAGCTTTCAGGAGCTGTACGCAAACGAGCATCAGCACTATCTGTATCTAAATAATCTATAGACCGCAGCTGACCAGACCGAAATTGAGAGAAGGCGACCGTCATATTCAACAGCTATAAGTTGGTTGATGAAACTGCTAGTACTTATCGCCGGCTTGCTGAACCAATCAAGTGCTATAGAAGATCGGCCATAAACTGCGTTTGCAGCTGATCAAACTTGGACTGATCCCTATCAGCTTCAACATCATGACCTGCGCGACGATGCGCTTCTGCCCGCAGTTGATATAAAAATCGGTAATGGGGATCGGCAGCCAGACCGGTGTCGAGACATTTGACGGCGTGTTCGAGTTGATCTTTTTTGAGACGTGCATTGGCCAACGCATACCAGGCCAGTGCTTCCAAGTTATGTAATTCAGTTGCCTTGATTGCTTCTTCCATTCCTTCATCAAGGCGCTCCATGCCTACCAGCGCCAGGCTATGCAGAGCGAGTATCTTTGCTGATTTAGGCGAAGCCGTCATTGCTAGCCGGGTACAGTCCAGCATCTCTTCAAATTCTCCGCGGCAGAAACGAACATAAGCTTCAGCTGTGCGCGACGCCTTCTTCTTTCCGAGAAACTCGGTTCTTTTGCATCCAACTAAAGCCTGATTAAGCAATCCTGCATCTGCCAGAATAAGTGCTTTTTCTTCATAACCGCATGCCCGCTCCGGCCACATTGAGATCGATCGAGAGATAGACTTGAGTGCCAACGCTCCTTCATTCAGGCGTCTATAGGAGGACGCTTGAATATCCAAAAACCAAAAGGCTGCTGAATGATCATCAGGTACCTGAGCGCAAATTCTCAAGACCTCGCTAAACTGATTTCGGCTAAACTCAAAATTGGCTAGAGCCACAGCGTCGGCAGAACCGGCCTTAATTCTTTTGGGGACCTTGCTTATAATGCCTTGGGCCGCTCGAAAGTTGGCTGACGCAATGTGCACGCGACTACTGAGCATGCGCATCTGGGCTCCTACCTTGCCGGTCGAATCGATCAGCGAGCAGTCCTCAAGACAGCCTTGCAGATCGCCTTTCGATTCCCGAACTGCTGCACGCACAGCTAGACAACACTGGTTGCTTGGTGCCAGTTCTAACGCCTTCTCGACGTTAACAGCCGCGCTCTCATAATCCTCCAACCACAGTGCCGCCACTGCACTGCGATACCATGTTCCGCACAATGCTGGAGAAACTCTAGCGGCCCGATCTGAACAAGTTTTGGCTTCCTCATAGCGTTTCATTGCCATCAGAGCGTCATGTTGGTCTAGCAGAATATTGCAATCACCAGGCATGAGGTCGAGTGAGTGATTGCAGATAATCTCAACCAAATCGTCATCTTTCAGGGAACGGGAATGCCTGGCAAGCAGGCGAAGTAGTTCGGGATAAAAGCAGAAGGGCAACAGGACAGTAAGGGCCAAGACTGGCAACACCCGCGACGCCAGGTCCATGTCCAGACTAAA
>LNEX01000056.1 GCA_001464165.1 bacterium Ga0077546 | reverse complement strand
GCCCAGTAACACATACTTGTATTTCTGCTGTTGCGTTCCTGCTGGTAACGTTAATATTGTCAGTGCTGCCACTTCGACAAAGGTGGCGAACGTCTCGCTGTACAGCCTGCCGCTGTTGACTATAAAGGCCGGATAGAAAGCGGCAATGTAACCGGCTACCAAAGCTACTTTCTTGTTCCACAGGTTCTTACCAGTTGCCGCAATCAGTACGGCCGTTAGGCTCGATATCAGAGATTGGGCGACAAGAAACACATTTAAGTGCTGGCTATTGATCGGGTTTATGGCTGCGAAAGAACAGAGCCATAAAAAGAAAGGAAAGGCTGGTCCGGTAATGACAAATTCTTTCCATTCTGAGCCAAAAGTAAGGGCGGTCCAATTTAATTTACTAAGAGCTGCAGCGTAACGCAGATATTCTGAAGCATCGGATGCTGCTGCTGAGTTAATATGTTCTGTGCCGAAATTGAACCACAGTCTTATTGCCAGGGCTATAGCGAAGAGATAGAGTAAACTGAGCCAGTAGGCAGTCAAATCTTCATGCGCGTTCGGCGCATTTGCTTCTGGGGCCACCAGTTCATTGTTAGTGCTTTCCAGCGAGCTTTCCACTGAGACGCTCTCTGTCCTTTGTGTCGATTTCAGTTTCTAGTCTTATTAGCATTGGCGGCATTTTGTCTTCTTTGGTGCCAATCAGGCGTAAAAGGCTCTTTGCTGTTTTTGTCAATAATTTAGCGCCGAAAAGTTTTGGTCTGGCTTTTAGTATGCGCCACCAATGAGCTAACCTGAAGCGATAAGAGCGTTGAAATAATAAGTCGTAAATAGCTTTGTCAAAGCTGTCAATCAGTGTGGCGGCGTCGCTAGTTGCCTGCTTGTAGTCGTGATGGTAAAGACTACGAGCAGCAGGAGAGGCCTTCCGTTCATTGAACAATTGTATTGCTAGGTTGTAGCAAGCAACTGTTTGTCTGGCAATCTCGGTTCTATCAAAATGCTTGACTGCTCGATTTCTTGCTCCTTCGCTTAGGCGCTTGCGTTCGTCGCTATTGCAGAGCAGTTCAATGCAGGCTTGGGCTAGGGCATTGCTGTCACAAGCTGGAACAATGAGACCAGAGACTCCATGCTCGATATATTCTTTGGTGCCACCAGCATCTGTGCCAATTACAGGCTTGCCGCAGGCCATAGCCTCTAAGCAGGTATATGGCGAATTGTCGTATACGGATGGCACCACTGAGATATCGGCGCTGCGATAGTAGTTTGGCAGTTCGTCCAGCGAGATGCGATCAATGAACTTTACATGTTTGGTGCAGTGACTGGCCTCTAGTGACTTTTTCAGACTGGCTAGAACAGAGGTCATTCCTGCGCCCGTTGTGGTGTCATCTCCGATAATGACAAATTCTACATTGGGGTATTGTGCCACTACTAGTGGTATGGCATCGACAAGGTAGTTGATGCCTTTGCGACCCTCTAAGCGTCCTACAAAGACTATTCTCAGTTTATCTGACTTACCTAGTGCTTGCTCACCTTCTGGAGTGAAAACCGAAGTATCAATAGGGTTTCGCACTATTTGAATTCGTTCAACCGGCAGACCGAGATCGACAGCAACAAATTGGGCCAAGTCGTTGCTTGGCGAAGTGAGCACGTCGGCCTGCAGCATGGCTACACGCTCAAGCATGGCGACAAATTGGTGATCGAAAGACGGTACGACGTTGTGAAGCTTTTCAGCAATGAATTTTGAATGTGGTGTGTAGAGTCGAATTACTTGCGGTAGCGCTTGGGTTACTGCTGGAATTATTCCTTCAGCTAAAAGCTCTGGCGTATCGACAACATCAAATGGTTCCACTGCGTGTAGCTGCGCGAATTTATCCCAGAGGGCTAGGCAGCAGAAGAGCACATACTTGCTGTACGGAATGCACATGCTTAGTGCCGCGAGCCTGGAGACGAACGGATAAGCCTCTACACGGTGAACAGTTATGCCGTTGTCGTCTGCAACTTTTGCTTTGTCTTTGGCTAGAGCCACGACAACGACTTCATGACCCAGGTTTTTAAGCCCATGTGCCAAATGTTTAGTAAATGTGGCTATTCCACCAAAACCTGTATCTGGAGGATATTCGCGAGAAATGAGACATATGCGCATAACTCACTATTCTATCCTTCCCAGCCCTGTGAAAGGGGGTGCTTGAGCAATGTCTCGCTAAAATCCTGGTAACATAGACCGCTAGCCGATATCTGCCTTGATCGGCTGACAGCGAATTGAAGGCTAGAAATATTCTTTCTAAGGCGCGATGAGAAGAGTTTTACTAACAGCCCATAAGTTTTTCCCTGAGCACAGAGCAGGCACTGAAGTGCTTACTCTCAAGATTGCTCAAGAGTTACAGGGACGTGGCTACGAAGTAAAAGTTGTGGCTGCCAACCCGCCAGATCTTGATGCGCGTAGAAAAAGTGAGAAAGACGGCGGCCACCCTAGCCAGGGCGTTAAGTTAAGCAGCCACTATGAATTCGAAGGTGTTCCTGTTCATATTATTGAAGAACCCCTTCGGCTGAAAGAATTCCAATTTAGCTTCGAATATTATCACCCTCATATAAAGGCTCACTTTGCTGAGATCTTGAGAGACTTCAAACCAGATATTGTTCAGCTTGTGCATGCACAGAATCTCTCAGCGTCAGTAATTGAGGCTTGTCATGAGTATTCAGCTCCGGTGGTGTTCTACTCCACTGATTTCTGGTTTGTTTGCCCAATTGTTCAGCTCAAGAGACCCGATGGCGCTGTATGTCGAGGACCTGGGCCGCTTGCACTAAAGTGTCTAGATTGCTATACGCCTAAGCTTTTGCCGCCAGATCAAGAAATTGTAGAAGCAATTGCTGGTAAGTACCCCGCTATTGGCACAGCTATAGATGGTCTAGAAGGTTTGGCTGGTCCTTTTAAGGGTGTGGCGACCTCTATGCTCAGCAATATATATCGAACAGCTAAAGCTCCCGCCGCTATTCAAGCTACTTTGGCACGACCTGAACTTTTGAAGAAGAGTGCCAATTCTCTTGCCAAAATACTGGTTCCCACTAAGCTTATGCGCGATATATTCGTCGAGAACGGCATTGATAGTCAATTAATTAGACATGTGCCATTTGGTATTGATACTTCGAAGCTCAATGGTCATCAGACGAAGAAGCCTAGTGAAGCCGTGAGAATTGGCTATATTGGTACATTCTTTGAGCATAAGGGTGTCGATCTGCTTATTCGGGCTTTTCTGGCCCTGCCTGAGAACCTAGCCGCCAGAGCACAGCTCAAGCTCTATGGTGATACGAATCAGTTTCCTCAATATGTTAACTCGCTCAAGAGGATAGTTGCAGATTCACCCAAATTGGGTGAGAAAGTTAGTTTCCTTGGTACTTTCCCTAATGACCAACTGGGCTCGGTAATGGAAGAGATTGACGTTCTTGTGGTGCCCTCGCGCTGGTATGAAAACACTCCTCTGGTGATGCAATCTGCCCTCGCGACCCTTACCCCTCTGATTGTTACTGACTTAGGCGGTATGTCTGAACTTGTCAAACATGGAGAAAATGGATTATTGTTCAAACTTAATGATTACCAATCATTGCTGCAACAATTAACAGCAGTGCTGCAAGACAGAGCTTTATTGCCTAAGTTCGCCAGTAACATCAAGCCAGAGCGCACAGTCAGTCAGATGGTTGATGATATAGAATCTGTCTATGAAGAACTGCTCACTGTGCGGCCTGGTTAAATGAAAGCTTTAGTTACTGGCGGAAATGGATTTATAGGTGCCCACCTGGTTGACCTGCTCAGAGCAGAAGGTCATGAGGTCAGGGTTTTCGATCGTTACCCCAATCGATTTCGGCCAGAGCGCCCAGATGTCGAATATTATGTCGGCGAACTAGGCAATCACCATGAGGTAGAAGAAGCTGTGCGCGGCATAGACTGGGTCTTCCATCTTGCCTATAATACATTGCCACAGACTTCTAATGATGACCCTATTCATGATGTTACTTCGAACGTAGTAGCTACTATTCAGCTTTTAAATGAGTGCCTAAAAGAGAAGGTACGTAAATTCGTTTTCGTTTCTTCAGGTGGCACCGTATATGGTGTGCCAGAAACTTCTCTAATATCTGAAGACCACACTAATGAGCCAATCTGCTCTTATGGCATTACTAAGCTTGCTATCGAAAAGTACCTGCACCTCTTTCAGCGTATCCACGGGCTTGAGTATGTTGTTGCTCGTTTCTCTAACCCTTATGGCGAATTGCAAAACCCTAATGCAAAGCAAGGCGCTATTGGTGTCTTTTTAGGCCATGTTGCTCGCGACCAGCCAATTGCCATCTGGGGCGATGGAGAAGTTGTTAGAGATTATCTTTACATCACCGATGCTGTAAGAGCTCTTCTTTGCGCAGCGAAATATGAACCAAAAGATAATTCATCTCCGCGCATTTTCAATATTGGTTCCGGCGAGGGCCACTCTCTTAACCAGATTGTTGAAACTATCAAGACTGTGGTTGGGCCCCATGTTACCGTTGACTACACCGAGTCGCGCTCTGTGGATGTACCAATTAATGTTCTCGACATAAGCAGAGCCAAAGCTCATTTGAATTGGCAGCCTGAAGTTCCTCTCATAAAAGGTGTCGAAATGAGCTGGAATTGGATTAAATCCCTCCAATTAGCCAAGTCGTAAAATGCCTACATTAGAATTGCCAAGTTGACCAAGCGTCGACTCTGTTGGACAATTGCCTTGTGTTGGCAATTGCCAAGGACATATCAACTGCACGGCAGCGCTGAGGAATTTTGATAGAGCTTTCAGTAGTAGTAGCTGTATATAACGAAGACCCCCGCAACTTGGCCAATGTTATTGAGCGGCTTGAGCAAATAATCACACCCACCGGCACCAGTTACGAAATTGTTTTCGTCAATGATGGTTCAAGGCCGCCGGCAACAATGGCTCTGCGGCAGCTGGCCGCAGACCACGATCACGTCAAGCTTGTTGAGCTTTCAAGAAACTTTGGCCAGCAAGCAGCGATTACCTGTGGTCTTGATCATTCCGAAGGCCTAGCTGTAATCAATATAGATTCAGATCTACAAGACCCACCTGAGCTTATTCCCGAGATGTTACAGCGTTGGAAGGAAGGTGATCGTTTCCTCAAGCGTGCTTCTGCTTATATCTTTTACAGGGTGCTCGGCTCCATTTCATCGGTTCAAATTCCGTTTGATTCTGGCGACTATCGCCTGATGGATAGAAAAGTAGTTGATGCCCTGGCTTCTTTGCCTGAGAAAACAAGATTTCTTCGTGGCATGATTCCCTGGCTAGGCTTTAGCCAAATTGGTATCTCGATTGATCGTGGTGCTCGCGAAGTGGGCGAAAGCACTTATACATTGAAGAAGCTCTTGAGCCTGGCTATGGACGGCATACTTGCGTTCAGTATCATGCCTCTTTATGCGATTGCTGTGGTTGGTGCTATTGTTGCGAGCGTTTCACTTCTATCCATGGTTGCTAGTCTAATTTTCGCTACTAAGCCTTGGAGTATTTGCTGGTTTGCAGATAATTTGCACTGGTGTGGTCGCTGTGTACTTATCTAGTGTCTTGAATGAAAGTCGAGCTCGGCCAACTTATGTGGTTGGTGCAAAACTAGGTAGAGGCTTTGCTAGTGAGAGTCAGGTCAAGGCAGCAAATGTTGCTGTTGGATCTCGGCGCTAATCAACTTCGCTAGTTTTATGGCCCCTGGTGACCGGAGGTGAACCGTGTCGCTGAAGTCAGATGGAGCAAATCTTTCATCGGCCATAAGATTTAGAAACTTGGTTCGAGATGATGTCGCTATTTCAGTCACGGCCTTCATATGCTCTGCTAGAAAGGCCGGTGGCAGGATGTTTCTGTTGCGAGCTGTTATCGGCATTGTCACTACGAGCAAGGGTATTTTCTCTTCATTGCAAAATTGAATGAAGCTCCGAAGCGATTCCATCTCTAGCTTCCAGCGGTCGGAATCAATGGGTAGGTATCTGCCTCTGTAATCGTTGTCAAATTTCACAAGCTTGTCCTCTGATGCCAAATCATCAGTCAGTACAAGCGGTTTGGCTGAAACTGTAGCTTTTTCGTCTTCCTGTGGTACCTCTGGCTTAGTGGTCTCTGTTTGTTTCGGAGCCGGATTTTGAGATGGATTTTCTAGTCTCTTAGTGGCTGAAAATAGACTTTCTGAGCGATTAAAGCTTTCGCAGGCTATTTTAATTAGAAGGTCTCGATATTCTACTCTCTGCGAATAGTAGGGCCAAATCTTGCATATTAGGGTGTCGAGATTTTCTTGGATTGATTTGCTGGTGTTCCAATAAGCTCCGGCTTGACGAGTGATTAGGATCTGGGCCAGTCTTGATCTGTGGTACGCCGCTGTATAGTGATCGAGAAAGTCTCGTGGCGCTATCGCTAAAATTATTAGAGATGGTTTGCCGTCAAGCCTCACTGCTTCTTTAGCAACCAATAAGTCTTCTGATATTAGTGCTGCGACATTAGACAAATTGACAGTGCGTGTCGGTTTTCCCGAACTTTCGCTAATTTGCTGATCAAGACATTTATATTCTGAATACTCTGCGGCGAGCTGTGAGTACGGTTCTGGTGCTCCAAACGTTTGATAGTCAGCCATATTGGCTGCGGCAATTCCCAGCGACGAACTTATGAATACAATCGACTTTTCCTGCCCGGTTTACTGTTATGCCAGTTATCTAGTTTACGCAGTACGATCAACCTTTCTGCTGGCCCTAAAATGTCTGTCTTAATTGGTGTAAACTCTGCAGCAGCCCAGCTTAGGACATTGAACATTGCGATGCACGGCAAAACTAATAAGGTAGTGCTGTTCAGATAACGAATCAACTAAATTTCCCTCCGAAAAATTGAGTTAGTATCAATTATCTGGCTTAGTTTCTTGGCTAATTTTATGCCGCCGCATGAACGCAGATGCACTGTATCCATGTAGTCATTGATTGTGAATTGCTCGCTGTCGAAGAGGTCGAGAAAGACTATTTTGTTGTTTCTACCTTGAGCGCTTTTTACTAGATCTTCGAGCATATTTCGATGCTTCTCGACAAAGTCTTCTGGTAAAAGGTCCCTATTACTTTTGCTTAGAGGCATGGCCACCAGCAATAGCGGTGTCTTTTCAGTATTACAAAATTCTACTATTTGCTTGAGAGCATTAGTCTCTAGATTCCATCGCTTCCAGTCAATTGGCAGATACCTAATTCTATAATTGGCGGTATAGAATTCCATCATTTCTGGTGAGCCAGGTTCATCTCTAATTGATTCAAGCGAGCCACCTGTTGGTGCTGGTTTTTCTCGGTAGGGCTTGTGCGAGATAAATGCGATTGATTGCTTCAGCTGCTTTGTTAAAAATTTTGTGATGGCATCTCTTTCGACAAACAGAGGAAGCAAGCGGCTAGCTAAGGTTTCTAGATTGGCTGTTGGTGTATCTTCAAAATTCCACAGTGATTCTGAAATACGTACCAGCAGTGCCTTTGATAATTTAGATTCGCCAATTTTATTGGTTTGATGGTCAAGAAAGTCTCTCGGTCCCGTTAGCAAAATTACTAATTTTGGTTTGATGCCAGCTTTGAATGCGCCTTTGAGTAAGAGCAAGTCTTCTGAAGTCATGCCTCCCTGGTTGGAAAGGTTTAGGGTTTTTATAGGCGAATCGGTCTGAGTGCTAAGTAGTTGGTCTAGATAGCGATAGGATGAGTAGTGGAGAAACTTGTCTGCACCAGGTTTTGGTTCGCCAAATGTTTTGAAATCAGCCAAGGCTGCGGGGAATATTCCTAGCGACGAGCCCAGCATCAGAATAGTGCTCTTATTGTTTTTGGGAAATTCATCGATTTTATCCAAAACATCAAGGCGATCGGACTGATTTGCTATTTCAAAACCTAGGGGTGTGAACTCTAAAGCATATGAGCTTGCTAGGGCTAGAATGACAGTGTTTACTACCAGCCATAATGATGTGCTCTTGTGGTAGCTCGTCATAATGTTTTAGGCTTCCTGGTACTCTAGCTCTCAATTAATTCGAAAAGCTGAGCTTTCCTTTCGTCTAAGATTTGCTTGGTCACAGCTCCGATAGTTAGTCTTAGCACGGGCTCTGTTTGTGAGCCACGGGCCGAAAACCACCAGTCGTCAAAATTGACAGAGAGACCATCTATATATTCTTTGGTGCCGCCGGCGATACCGGTTTCAAGTTTGCTTAGGGTGTCTTGTATGTTACTTACCCGCAGGTTAATTTCGCCAGAGCTAGAATAGACCTTCAAGGGTTCTATCAACTTAGAGAGGCTTGCTGTGCCACGAGCCACAACATTGACTGCTTCTAGCATCGTGCGCAAGGCATTATCGGTGGCATACATGTCTGCGTAATAGTAGTGACCAGAGAGTTCACCAGCAAATAGAGCGCGATGATCTTTCATACTGTTCATCATAAACTGAGTGCCAACACCGGTGCGAATTGCCGTACCACCTTGTGAAACAATGTACTCTGGCACGGCTCTGCTTGCGCGTAGATCATAAACAACCTTACCGCCACCATGGCGACGAACAAGCTCTGCTCCAATTAGGCCAATCATCAGACCCGTGTCGACTTGTTCGCCGTGCTCATCGACAAAAACTGCCCGATCAGCGTCACCATCAAAAGACACACCAAAATCACATTTTTCGGCAACCACTAAATTTATTAGCTCTGTTAGTGAACCTTCATCGAGTGGGTTCGGCGTGCGCTTAGGGAAGGTGCCATCGGGGGTGGAATTGAGCAGAATGAACTCGATCAAATGCTT